>JAJYSM010000037.1 GCA_021793575.1 Pseudomonadota bacterium | reverse complement strand
TCTCCTACACGGGTGCAAGCACACCAATGCAACATCGGTCTCTACTTCCCGCGCGCACTCCATGATGCCGCAGCCCATGTTTGTTCCGCGACAGCGCGCCGCCAAAGGCGGGGCGAAAACTCCTACCTGCGCGCCGACCAGCGCGCCTGTGTCGCGGCGCTGGAAAACCTGCATGCGAAGTACGCGGTGACGGCGGCGCAGATCGAGGCGCGGCGCGATGCGGCGACGGTGAAGTTGAAGGGGTTTCTGGCGGAGCTTGGGTATGCGTGACTCGCAGACGAGCGCCTGGCGAACTACAACGTTCGGAAGCATCGCACTTCGTCTGGTAAATGGCGGCACGCCGCCAACGGATGTGCCAGCCTTCTGGAACGGAACCATTCCGTGGATCACGGGCGCGGATTTCACCTCGTCTGGCGTGGGCGAGTTTCGACGTTTTGTTTCCAAAGTGGCGATTGCGAGCACGGCAACCAATGTGATCGACAAGGGCGAGCTGTTGCTTGTCACTCGGACCGGTGTAGGCAAGCTCGCGATCGCACCGTGCGACATCGCGATCAGCCAGGACATCACCGGCGTCTACGCCGACCGCAAGCAGGTGGATGCGTTATTTCTCTATCACCGCATGCGCAAGGGTGTTGAAGAGCTCAAGAAGCTCAACCAAGGCACCAGCATCAACGGCATCATTCGCGGTGATTTGCTGAAGTATCCGATTGACCTTCCCCCTTTGCCACAGCAAGAGCGCATCGCCGAAATCCTCTCCACGCTCGACGAAGCCATCGAGCAGACCGAGGCGCTGATCGCTAAGACGCAGGCGATCAAGGCGGGCTTGATGCATGACCTGTTCACCCGCGGCGTCACCGCCAACGGCGAGCTTCGCCCCCCGCGCGAGGAAGCGCCGCAGCTCTTCAAGGCATCGCCGCTGGGGTGGATTCCGAAGGAGTGGGATATCGCATCCTTCGGCGCTTGCCTGCTTGGGACACCACAAAACGGGATCTACAAGCCCGCGACGGAATACATGGACTCCGGCACATCCATAGTCAGGATCGACAGCTTTTACGACGGACTCATTCGCAACGTGCCCGATTTGAAACGAGTGCGGCTTGGTGACGAAGAGCGCGCGCTTTACGGCCTTGCTACGGACGATCTCCTGATCAACCGCGTCAATAGTCTGGACTATGTTGGAAAGTCAGCCATTGTGCCCGCGCTGACGGAACCGTTGGTTTTCGAATCCAACATCATGCGATGCCGCGTTGACCGCGCGACGCTTTTGCCGCAGTTCGGGATTCTCTGGCTGTGTGGCCGCTTGGCATCCCGGCACTTCCAGTCCCGTGCAAAGAGCGCAGTGGCACAAGCCAGCATCAATCAGGATGACGTGCGATCGTTGCTCGTAAAGTTGCCGAACGGCGAAGAACAAAAAAGGATTAGCGAGCGAGCCTCGGTAATCGAGGCCACATGTAGCTACGAAAGCAAACACCAGCAAGGCTTGGTCGGTTTGAAACACGGCCTCATGCACGACCTCCTCACCGGCCGCGTCGCGGTGCCACTGCCCGAGTCCGAAGCAGTCGCCGCCGATGCATGATCACCCTGTATCGCCAATGCTCCCAACGCAGAAGGTCGTCATCCCGGCGAAAGCCGGGATCCAGCGTCTTTCGTCACGTTCCGAAGGCACTGGATCCCGGCTTTCGCCGGAATGACGAGCGTGGGGCTAAGCCGCGTGGTCATGTGCTTGCAACCTACCCAGAACAGGCATTAAATTACCCCAAATGGGTATCAAGGCCGCCAGCAAGTCCTCCATCCGCCCGCGCAAGCCGGCCGCGCGTGCCGCGTTGCCCGCGCGCAGCAGCGTGGCCGACGCGCTGTTTTCCGCCACCCAGCAACGCGTGCTGGGTCTGCTGTTCGGCCAACCGCAGCGCAGCTTTTTCACCAGCGAGCTGATCGCGCTGGCCGGCGGCGGCTCCGGCGCGGTGCAGCGCGAGTTGCGCCGGCTGGAGGAAAGCGCTCTGGTCACGCCTTCGCGGGTTGGCAACCAGAAGCATTACCAGGCCAATGCCGACGCCCCGATCTTCGCCGAGTTGTGCGGCATCGTGCGCAAGGTGCTGGGGCCGGCCGAGGTGTTGCGCGAGGCGCTGGCCCCGCTGGGCGATGCCTTGCCGCTGGCGCTGCTGTACGGCTCGGTGGCCAGGCGCAGCGATACGGCGCAAAGCGACATCGACGTGTTGCTGGTGTCCGATACGCTGACGCTGGAGCAGGTGTATTCGGCGCTGGCATCGGCGGAGCGGCAATTGGGTCGCACGATCAGCCCGACGCTGTACACGGTGGCCGAGTTCCGGCGGCGGCAGGCGAAAGCCAACCCGTTTATCGTCAAACTGCTGGCGGGTGACTACCTGCCCCTGACTGGAGGATCGGATGCCTTCCTCGCCGCTGGATAACCTGGTGCGGATCGGCCAGCTCAAGGCCGAGCCGCCCGCGCAGGCCGAGTTCGACGGCCTGCTGCGCTCGGGGCAAGTGCGCCTGGCCGATGCGCAGAACCACGCGCTCAGCCTGGAAAGCCGCTTCGACCTGGCCTACAACGCCGCGCACGCGCTGTCGCTGGCGACCTTGCGCTGGCACGGTTACCGTTCGGAAAATCGCTATCTGGTGTTTCAGACCCTGACCCATACCCTGGCGATGGGGCCGGCCCAGTGGCGGGTGCTGGATCAGGCCCATCGCAAACGCAACCTGGCCGAGTACGAGGGCGACCTGGACGTGGACGAGGCGCTGGTGGAGGCGATGATCCGGGTGGCGTGCACGGTGGCCGAGCGGGCGATCGCGCTGGGGCCGGTGCCGCAGGACAAGTCATGAGCGAGTATCTGCACGTCGAGAAACCCTTTCTCGATCAGCTGGCCGCGCTGGGCTGGACCGTGATCGATCAGACGGCGACCGAGCCGCGCGGGGGTTTCATTCCTGCCGATCCGGCGAAGAGCCTGCGCGGCAGCTTTCGCGAATGGATCCTGCCGCAGGTGTTCCGCGACGCCGTGCGCGCGATCAACGTGACCGCCGATGGCACGCCGTGGCTGAGCGAACGTCAGCTGGACGACCTGCTGCAGCAGCTGCTGCGCCAGCCCAACCGCAGCCTGCTGGAAGCGAACGAGGCGGTGCAGGCGCTGCTGTTCAAGGCCCAGGTGGCGGCGAACGAGCTGACCGGCGAGGCCGATCCGGTGGTACGGCTGATCGACTTTGCGCACCCTGAGCGCAATCGTTTCCACGCGATCAACCAGTTTCGCGTCGATACGCCCGGCGGCGTGAAGAGCTGCATCATTCCGGACATCGTGCTGTTCGTTAACGGCCTGCCGCTGGTGGTGGTGGAGGCAAAGATCGGCGATGCGACCACCGCCAACCCGATGCACGCCGCGTTCGAACAATTGCTGCGCTATCGCAACGGTCGCGCCGGGACGCTGCAGGCCGGGCTGCGCGAGGGCGAGCCGCGCCTGTTCCACAGCAACCTGCTGCTGATCCGCAGCTGCGGCGAGCGTTGCGAGTTCGGCACGATCAGCTCGGGCCACGAGCACTTCCATGCGTGGAAGGACATCTGGCCGCAAGCGCGGCGCGCGTTCACGCCGCCGCTGGGCGAGGTGCGCGCGCAGGAGACCCTGATCCAGGGGCTGCTGGCGCCGGCGACCCTGCTTGACGTGTTGCGCACCTGTACCGTGTTCATGGACACCGACGACGGCCGCCGGGTAAAGGTGGTGTGCCGCTACCAGCAGTACCGTGCCGCACGCAGGATCATCGAGCGGCTGCGCACGGGCGCAACGGCGACCGCGCGTTCGGGCGTGGTCTGGCATACGCAGGGATCGGGCAAGTCGCTGACCATGGTGTTTGTGGCGCGCATGCTGCGTGCGGCGGTGGATCTGCAGGACTTCAAGATCGTGCTGGTCAACGACCGCGTGGACCTGGAGCGGCAACTGGCCGGTACCGCCGCACTGATCGGCGGCAGGGTCAACGTGATCGAAAGCGTGGCCGACCTGCGCCGGCAGCTGGGCAGCGATGCCTCCGACATCAACATGGTGATGGTGCACAAGTTCATGGAGCGCGAGGAGGCGCTGCCGCCGAAGGTTGCCGAAGCGATGGCGAGCTATCGGGCGATGCCGTCGGGCAAAACGTTCGGCGTGGTCAATGCGTCCGAGCGCATCGTGCTGATGATCGATGAAGCCCACCGCACGCAGGGATCGTCGCCGGACAAGCTGGGCCTGTCCGACAACATGTTCGAGGCGTTTCCGAATGCCACGCGGATCGCCTTCACCGGTACGCCGCTGGTCACCGAACCGCATGGCGCGCGGCGCACGGTGAAGCGCTTCGGCGACTACATCGACACCTACAAGCTGATGGACGCGGTGAACGATGGCGCCACCCTGCAGATCCTCTACGAGGGGCGCACGGCCGACACGGCGCTGAGGGACAAACACGGCTTCGACACGAAATTCGAGGATCTGTTCAAGGAGCGCAGCGAGGCGGAGATCCTCGCGATCAAGAAGAAATATGGCGCCACCGGCGATCTGCTGGAGGCCGAGCAGCGGATTGCCGCGATCGCCCGCGACCTGGTCGACCACTACATCGACAACATCCTGCCCGACCGCTTCAAGGCCCAGGTCGTGTGCCACTCCAAGCTGGCGGCGGTGCGCTACCGCAAGGCGATCAACGATGCGTTGATGGAGCGCGCCGACCGTGAACGGGTGAAGCCGGTGGCGGATCTGGAACTGATCCGGCGCATCGAGTTTCTGAAGGCGGCCGTGGTGGTGTCGGCCGATCCGACCAACGAACCGGCGCTGATCACCCAGGCGCGCCAGGAGGCAAAACGCTGGAATGCGGTGGAGAACTTCTGCAAGCCATTCGACTTTGACGATCCGGACAAGGCGCTGACCGGCATCGCGTTCCTGATCGTCTGCGACATGCTGCTGACCGGCTTCGATGCACCGGTGGAACAGGTGATGTACATCGACAAGCGATTGCGCGAGCACAACCTGCTGCAGGCCATCGCGCGGGTTAACCGGGTAACCCGCAACAAGCACCGCGGCTTCATCGTCGACTATATCGGGCTGGCCAACCATCTGAGCGAGGCACTGTCGATCTACGCCGAGGAGGATGTGCAGGACATACGCCAAGGTCTGCAGGACAGCCTGAGCGAACTGCCGATACTCGAAGAGCGTTACCAGCGGTTGCTGCAGCAGTTCCGCGCGCTCGGCATTGCCCGGATCGAGGGCTTCATCAAGGGCGCGCTGAGCGAACCTGAGGCGGAGGTGGCGGTGGTGCACGCCGCCGTGACCGCACTCAAGGACATCAAGGCGCGCGCCGACTTCGAGGTCTATCTCAAGAAATTTCTGCAGAGCCTCAACCTGATCCTGCCGCATCCGGCCGGGCACGCCTACCGCCGCGCGGCGCGGCGATTCGGCTACCTGCTGCGAATGGTCAAGGAGCGCTACAAGGACGATTCGCTGGACATTGCCGATGCCGGCGCGAAGGTCAAGGCGCTGATCAACGAGCATCTGATCGACCTGGGCATCAATCCCCGGATTCCGCCGGTGGAATTGCTCTCGGACGACTTCATGGCGCAGGTGCAGATGCATGCCCAGGGCGACGGCGAGGCGAAGGCCAGCGAGATGGAACACGCCATCCGCAAGCATTGCACGGTGCACTTCGACGAGGACCCGGCGTTCTACAACCGCTTGAGCGAAAAGCTGGAGAAACTGATCCAGCAGCATCACGACAACTGGGCGGCGCTGGCCGAAGGGTACGAGCAACTGCGCAAGGAGGCGGTCGCCGGGCGCACTGCAGGGGTGGATGGCCTCAGCCGTGAAGCGACCGCCTTCCACGACCACATGGTCGAGCTGGCTTTCGGCGAACGGAACGTACCGGTCGAGTTGCAGGCGCCGCTGAAGCAGCTGATCCAGCGCATCGTGGCACGGCTGCAGGACACCATTGACGTACTGGATTTCTGGAAAAAACCGATCGAGGTAAAACGGCTGCGCGGCAACATCGATACCGAGATTCTGCTGGCCGACATCCCTGCCCTGAACGATCGGCACGAACGCATCGCGGTCGAGATCGTGAAGCTGGCCGAGAAGCGGCACGAGGACCTGGTGTCGTGAAACAAGCCGAGCCCACAGTCCGCTACACGATTATCCGCAGCCGGCGCGCGACCGCCGACCTGATCATCGAACGCGACGGCAGCGTGCTCGTGCGCGCGCCGGCATGGGCCGGCGACGAACAGGTGGCCGGCCTGGTGGAGTCCCGCCTCTACTGGATCTTCCAGAGCCTGGCCGAATGGCGCGATCTGAATGCCACCCGGGTACTGCGCGAATACCGCAACGGCGAAGGTTTTCTCTATCTCGGCCGTGCCCATCGACTGCTATGGGTGACGGATCAGGCGGAGCCACTGCTGCTGAAGAACGGCCGCTTCTGCCTGCGACGCGATCTTGTCGAACGCGGCGACCAGGCGTCGGCGCGAGCCATGTTCCGCGACTATTACGCCGCACAGGGGCGCGAGCGGTTGCGGCGGCGGGTCGACTATTTCGCACCCAAGGTGGGCGTGGCGCCGGCATCCATCGATGTTCGGGAGCTGGGCAACCGCTGGGCTTCCTGCTCGACGCGGGGCAACCTGGCGTTCCACTGGAAGTGCATGTTGGCGCCGCAAACCGTTATCGACTACATCGTCGTCCACGAGTTGTGCCATTTGCATCATCGCGATCACACCGACGCATTCTGGAACGAAGTGGACAAGGTCTTGCCGCAGTACCGCGAGCGCAAGGAGTGGCTGCGCAAGAACGGGGCCGGGTTGGATATCTGATGGCAGCTTGTCACTGAAGACGCATGCCGCCAACGACCCACGCGGCTTGCTGTCCACCCACTTCCGCTGCACGTGCGTTGGCGTCAGCTATCGGTTCTGAAGTACGCACAATTCAGAATGCGTAGAACAGCACCGCGAAGTAGTGGCAGGCGGTGCCGGCGAGCACGAACAGGTGCCAGATGAAATGGCTGTAGCGGACCTTTTCGTCCAGCACGAAGAACACCACGCCGAGGCTGTAGGCCAGACCCCCGGCCGCCAGCCAGATCAGTCCGCCGGCCGCCATGTGCAGCCACAGCGGCCGGATCGCGATCACCACCACCCAGCCCATCGCCACGTACAGCAGGGTCGACAGGCGCGGGAAACGCACCCCGACCAGCGCCTTGAAGATCAACCCCGCCAGCGCCAGACCCCAGACCAGCCCGAACAACGTCCAGCCCCAACCGCCGTGCAGCACGCCCAGCGTGATCGGCGTGTAGGTGCCGGCGATCAGCAGGAAGATGGCCGCGTGATCGAGCAGCCGCAGGATGTCCTTGATCCGCCGCTGCGGGATCGCGTGGTACAGGGTCGAGGCCAGATACAGCAGGATCGCGCTGCTGCCGAAGATCGCCGCGCCGACCACCGCGGACACGCTGCCGTGGTGCTCGGCATGCACAATCAGGAACGGCAGGCCGACGATCGCCAGCAACAGGCCCAGCCCGTGACTGAGGCTGTTGGCGAGCTCCTCGCCGAACGTGGGGCGGCGTGCAAGCGATGCGGAGGTCATGGATGGCATGCCGTGCTGGCGCCGGTGGCGGCTCGGGAAGGAATCGGCGGCACTGTCATCACATCCGCGCAAACACGAGGCTGGCATTGGTGCCGCCGAAGCCGAAGCTGTTCGACATCACCCTGCGCAGGGTCGCCGCGCGCGTCTCGCGCAGGATCGGGAAGCCTGCGGCGCGCGGGTCGAGCTCGACGATGTGGGCCGAACCGGCCATGAAGCCGTCACGCAGCATCAGCAGGCTGTAGATCGCCTCATGCACGCTGGCCGCGCCGAGCGAGTGGCCGGTGAGCGCCTTGGTCGAGGACAGTGGCGGCACCGCCGCGCCGAACACCTCGCGCACCGACTGCAGCTCGACGATATCGCCCGCCGGCGTGGCGGTGCCGTGGGTGTTGAGGTAATCGATCGGCGCGCTCACGTCGCGCATCGCCATCTGCATGCAGCGCACCGCGCCTTCGCCGGACGGCGCCACCATGTCGGCGCCGTCGGAGGTGACGCCGTAGCCGACCAGTTCGGCATGGATGTGCGCACCGCGCGCCTTGGCGTGCTCGAACTCCTCCAGCACCAGCATGCCGCCGCCGCCGGCGATCACGAAGCCGTCGCGACTGGTGTCGTACGGCCGCGAGGCAGACGCCGGGGTTTCGTTGTGGTTGCTGGAAAGCGCGCCCATCGCATCGAACTCGGCGGTCATGCCCCAGTGCTCCTCCTCGCCGCCGCCGGCGAACATCACGTCCTGTACGCCATGGCGGATCATGTCGGCGGCCGCACCGATGCAATGTGCCGAGGTGGCGCAGGCGGCGGAGATCGAATAGCTCAGGCCGCGAATGCCGAACGCGGTGGCCAGCGTGGCCGAGACGGTGGAGCACATCGTGCGCGGCACCATGTACGGACCGACCTTGCGCACGCCCTTCTCGCGCAGCAGGTCGGCGGTCTCAATCTGCCAGCGCGCCGAACCGCCGCCGGAACCGGCGATCACGCCGCTGCGCGGATGGCAGATCTGCTCGATCGACAATCCGGCATCGGCAATCGCATCGCGCATCGCCACATAGGCATACGCTGCGGCATCGCCCATGAAGCGTTTCAGCTTGCGGTCGATCACCGCCGTCAGGTCGATCTTCGGCACGCCGGCAACCTGGCTGCGCAAACCCTGCACGGCATATTCGGGCACCGCCGAGATGCCGCTGCGCAATTCGCGCAGTGCCTGTGACACGGTGTCCAGCGCATTGCCCAGGCAAGACACGATGCCCATTCCGGTGACGACGACGCGGCGCATCTCAAAAACCCTCGGTGGACTGGAACAGACCCACGCGCATGTCGGCGGCTTCGTAGATCAGCCGGTCGTCGACAAACGTCCTGCCGTCGGCGATCACCAGCGCCAACTTGCCGCGCATCACGCGATGAATGTCGATCTCGTAGCGGATCAGCCTGGCGTGCGGCATCACCTGGCCGGAAAACTTCACCTTGCCGACGCCCAACGCGCGCCCGCGCCCCGGCTCACCGAGCCACGGCAGGAAAAACCCGCTGAGCTGCCACATCGCATCCAGCCCGAGGCAGCCTGGCATCACCGGATCGTCGACAAAGTGGCAGCCGAAAAACCATAGCTGCGGATGGATGTCCATCTCGGCGTGGATCATGCCCTTGCCATACGCACCACCCTCGCTGGCGATCTGCGTGATGCGGTCGAACATCAGCATCGGCGGCGACGGCAGGCGCGCGTTGCCGGGGCCGAACATGTCGCCGCGGGCGCAGGCGAGCAACTGCTCGTGATCGAACGAGGAAGGTCGGGACATGGAGGTATCTGCAGTGGGAAGTACTACTGAGTCTGATTGTCCACTGCGATCGAAGCAATGATGCTGATCAAGCCCGCTTATCCGTACGTCCGCGTATGCTGATATCGCAGACCTGATGCGGGCTCAGGCACCGTTGCAGAAAGGCGTGCTCAGGCGCTGCTGCAATGATGCGCGCCGAGACTGGACGGCCGCTGCAAGGCAGCCAGCAGCAGCTGCTGCGCCAATCGCGCCTGCCAGCCGTGCTGAGCCAGCACCGCCACGGTCGCCAGCGCGCGGCGCATCGTCGTCGGCTCGCGCTGCGGGCCGGCCGCCTGCCACAGCAGTTCGCGCAGCGCCGCCAGCTCGGTGGCGACCAGCGCCGCACCGCGTTCCACCCGCTGCGCACCGGCGGCGGTCACGCCCACTCCCGCCGGCCCCGCCAGCAACGCGCCCAGCCGGCGGCCGCAGACCACGCCTTCCAGCAGCGAATTGCTGGCCAGCCGGTTCGCCCCATGCACGCCATTGCAGGCCACCTCACCCACCGCATACAGGCCCGCCAGCGAGCTGCGGCCATCGCGATCGGTGGCGAGCCCGCCCATGTGAAAGTGCGCGGCCGGGGTCACCGGAATCGGTGCCTGACGGGGATCGATGCCATGCGCGAGGCACGCCGCCAGCACGCTGGGAAACCGCACGCGCCAGTCACCCGTCACCGCGCGCGCATCCAGCCAGACCGTGCTGCCGTCGCGCTGCGCCTGCGCCACCTGGCGCGCCACCACGTCGCGCGGGGCCAGGTCGAGCAGCGCATGCACGCCGGCCATCAGCCGCTGCCCGGCCGCATCGCACAGCACCGCACCGGCACCGCGCAGCGCCTCGGTCACCAGCGGCAGACAGTGACCCCCGACATCCAGCGCAGTGGGATGAAACTGCATGAATTCCAGATCGCGCGATTGCGCACCCGCGGCCAGCGCCAGCGCGAGGCCGGCGCCGTCGGCGCCAGGCGGGTTGCTGGTGTGCGCGAACAGCGCGCCGATGCCGCCGGTGGCGAGCACCACCGCACCGGCTTCGATCTCGTCTTGATGACCCTGCCCATCGCTGGCACGCACACCGCACACCCGGCCGTCACGCAGCAGCAGCGCGTCCACCTCGACCCCGCCGCGCCACTGGATGTGCGGCGCGGCCTGGGCGCGTGCGCGCAGCGCATGGATCAGCGCCGCGCCGCTGGCATCGCCGCCAGCATGCACGATCCGCGCGGCGTGATGGCCACCCTCGCGGCCAAGCTGCAGGCCACCGTCGGCGTCGCGGTCGAACGTCACGCCCTGCGTCTGCAGCCAGGCGATCGCCGACGGCGCCTGCGCGCAGAGCCAGTGCACCATCGCCGCATCGTTGTGCTGCGCCCCGGCCTGCAGCGTGTCGTGCGCATGTGCGGCCGCGCTGTCGGCCGGGTCGATCGCCGCGGCGATACCGCCCTGCGCCAGCGCGCTGGCGCTGCCGCTGCCGTCATGCGCGCGGCACAGCAGGCGCACCGGCGCCGGCGCGGCGGCGAGTGCCGTGGCCAGCCCGGCCACGCCGCCACCGACCACCACGATCGGCCTGCGTGTGCGCATCACACGGTCTCGCGTCGACCCACCGCGAGCATGCGCGTCAATGCCGTGCGCGCACGTGCGGCCACCTCGGCGGGCACCTCGACCGCAGGCCGCAAGTCACGCAGGCAGCTGTAGATGTTCTGCAGGGTGATCTGCTGCATGTGCGGACACAGGTTGCACGGCTTGATGAATTCGGTGCGCGGAAATTGCGCACGCAGGTTGTCGGCCATCGAACATTCGGTGATCAGCGCCACGCGCGCGGGCTGTTCCTTCGCCAGCCAGCGCACCATGGCACTGGTGGAGCCCACGAAATCGGCCTCGGCCCACACCTCCGGCGGACATTCCGGATGTGCCACCAGCTTGGCGTCGAAGCGCTCGCGCGCGTGCCGCGCCTGCTGCGCGGTGAACTTCTCATGCACCTCGCAGCGGCCGTTCCATAGCAGCAACTCGACCCGGGTCTGGCTGGCGACGTAGCTGCCGAGGAAACGGTCCGGCACGAAGATCACCCGCGCCGACCCCATCGCCTCGACCACCTGCACCGCATTGGCCGAGGTGCAGCAGGCATCGGACTCGGCCTTCACCGCGGCCGAGGTATTGACGTAGCTGACCACCGGCACGCCGGGATACTGCGCACGCAGCGCGCGCACGTCGGCGGCGGTGATCGACGCGGCCAGCGAGCAGCCTGCGGTCGGATCGGGGGTCAGCACGGTCTTGTGCGGCGCCAGGATCTTTGCGCTCTCGGCCATGAAGTGGACGCCGCACAGCACGATCAGCTGCGCGTCACAGTCCGCCGCAGCCTGCGCCAGCGCAAACGAATCGCCGGTGACGTCGGCGACGCCGTGGAAGATTTCCGGCGACTGGTAGCTGTGCGCCATGATCACTGCGCCGCGCTGCTGCTTGAGCTTGTTGATCGCATCGATCAGCGGCAGATGCAGCGGCCATTCCAGGCACGGCACCAGGTGTTCGAGCCGCGCGCCGAGCGCGGCATATTCATTGGCGAGCTCGTCGCGCCAGACGGGCACGGGCAAGTGGGCGAGGTCGTGCATGGCGATCCGCTGAGAGGGAGAAGGCAAGTGCGCGAGGAGTCGTCGCCGGATCGCTCAGACCGCCTCGCCACGATGGGCCGCACGCGCGGCGCGGGCAAAGCGGGCACCGCGGTTCAGCGCGATGCGCAATCCCAGCGGAATCGATTCCCACGGCAGCCGTTCCAGCATGTTGCGCGCGGTGAGGCCCAGCTCGGTGTCGCCGGTCAGCTCCAGCCGCCGCTGGAAGAACAGCGTATCGGCGTCTTCCAGCCGGCTGGCCAGCAGCAGCAGGTCGGTGGCGCTGCCACGCACGCTGGCCTCGGCGGCACCGTCGCCGACGCACAGCCGCCCGTCGCGCAGCTCCAGCACCCAGCCCAGCCGCAGATCACTCACCTCGATGCCGAGCCGGCGCCCGCGCATGAAATCCAGCGCGCCCTCCTGCAGTGGCGCCGCCAGCACACGCGCCATCGCGCGTTCCAGCAGCGCGTGCTGCCAGCGCGCCGGCAGCAGGTGCAGCAGCGGCGACAGCCGACGCGGCGGCGGCAGCAGCCGCAGCAGGCGTGGCGCAATGGGTTGCGGGGCGGACAGGTTTGGCATGATGGGAGCCATCATGGCGGGTGCTGCCATGGGTCCGCCCTGATCCAGGTCAATCGCCATGCCCTGCTGGCGACAGGCGTCGACGATCGCCAGATCCAGCAGGCGCTCGGCGGTGAGCGCGGGCAGGTCGAGCCGGCGCGCCAGCGTCTGCGTGCGCAGGCGCACCTGCCGTTCGCGTGGCAGATCGCGTGGTGGCACACCAGCGCGCGGCTTCAGCGTGGCCACCGCGCGCACCAGCCGGCGACGCGCGGCCAACAGCACGATCAGGCCATCATCGACCCGATCGATGCCACCGCGCAGTCGCGCCAGCAGCAGGCGTTCAGGGGGCGGCAGGCGCATCGGCGACCTCCGCGGCAACTTCCAGGTCCGTCGATGACGCTAGCGCCAGCGCCGCCGGCAGCACCTCGGTGGCGTAGACGTGCTGCGCCTGGGCAAGATCGAAATCGGCATGCCGGCGCTTCTTCACACCGTAGTCCGAGAGCAGCAGATGGGTATCGGCAACGACGCCGGCGTTGGCGAGGCAGGCGCAGACGCACTGCAGCACGCAGCCATCCAGCGCAAGAATGCGACGCCCGGCCTGCGCTGTGCGCACCAGCGCGGTGACGCCGCCACCGACCCCGGCGATGCAGGACATCTCGGCGATGCCCTCACGATCAAGTGTCAGTGCCAGATGATTGGTCATCTGCGCAGCGCTGGAACAGCCGGAGCAGGCATAGACGAGCGGCAGCCTGGCACTCATGCGCGAGGTTCCACGGACTGCAGGAAGCGCCGCGCGCGCCGGCCCACGCCGCGCAACGTCAGCCAGACGCCCAGCCACGCCAGCAGCGTGGCCGCGCCAGCGCTGCGGGCCAGCCACGGCAAGCGCCACCACACCGCAGCGACCAGCAACAACGCCGCCGGCAGCAACGCCAGCAGTGCGCGCGCCTTGTCGGCTTCCGGCAGCAGGCGCTGCACCCCGGGCAGCTGCACGCCGCGACCGCAGCGCCGATGCAACTCGATCCAGCCAAGAAACGCCACGATTTCCAGTGCCATGCCGATCACCAGCAGCGGCAACCCGATCACCAGTCCCAGCACACCGGCCAACAGGCCGCCGCGCTGGCCCAGCAGCAAGCTCAGTGCCGCCAGCGCCAGCAGCGCCAGGCCGCTGCGCCAGCTCCAGCGCAGCGACCCGCAGCGTGCGCGCGGCGCACGTCGCTGCAGCCACAGCGCGGTGACCGCGAACAGCGCGGCATAGACCACCACGGTGGCGGCCAGCCACGCCCCATGACCGCTTGCCAGCCGCTGCCAGGCGCCGGCCAGCAGCAGCAATGGCAGGCTGCCGAGCCACGTCGCCTGCACCATCGGCGGTATCGTACGGGTGCCCAGGAACATCGGCAGCACCACCCGCGCCACGCTGGCGATCAACACCACCACCCAACCGAGCGCGCCCCAGCTGGCATGCACGTCGACCAGCGCCGCCAGCGGCAACACCAGCCAGCCGCCCAGACCCAGCGCGAGCACCCCGCCGAGCAGCGCGGTGAGCACGGCAAACCCCAGCGCAACACCAAGACCGGCACGCAGCAGGCGCTGTCCGCTGGCCAGCAGCAGGCCGGGCAAGGTCATTGCACCAAGCAGCAGAAACGCCGCCGGCAGCAGCACGGCCGCGGCCGTCAGGCCAACACGCCAGCTGGCATGCAGACCGGCCACCAGCGCGAGCACGCCAAGATTGAAAAGGCCGTGCAGCCACAGCCCCAGCCGTGGGTTGCCGCGGATCCGCACGCCGGCCGCAGCGGGCAGAAACTGCAGCACGCTGCCAACCATCAGGTTGCCGAGTACGCCGAGCGTGAACACGTGGACCAACGCCACGGTGGCCAGACTCCAGCGCGTGCGCAGCAGCGCGTCGCCGTCGATCAGCAGCAGCACGCCGGCCAGCATCCCCCACAGCGGCGCGCTGAGCAGAAAACGGCTCGGCAGCGACGTTGCCGGTGCATGTTCAAGCGCCAGTCGGGCCATCATGATCGGGCCGCCGGATCCATACACGCGCACTGCCGCAGGCCAGCACGGAGACGCAGGTCTGCAGACCGCGCCCCTGCAGCACGTCAAGCAGCGGTGTGGGCGAGCGCGGGGTGAGTACGTACACCGACTCGCCCCGGGCCAGCGCATCCGCCAGGTCGATCGCACGTTGCATCGGCTCGGGGCAAGCCAGCTGCCGCAGGTCATGTTCAGGCCACCTGACAGCGGTGGTGGCAGACGACGCGGAGCGGCTGGCTTGTTGCATGGAAGCCATTGCAACACAGGCCCCACGCCGGCACGCTGATCTGGATCAAGTGATGCTCCACACTGCCCACCGGGACATGCGCGGCGAACCGCCGGCATCCCGGCCGCCCGAACTCACGCAGCCCCCAACGAGAAGGCCCGCTCTCGCGGGCCCTCTCTGCATACGCTTCGCTGGTGGCGCAATCAGCGGGTTCTGCTGGCCGCCGCCACCGGTGGCAGCACGGTCGTTTTCGCCGTCGTGCGCTGCGCCAGCAGCTTGGCGATGAAATCCCAGGCCATCAGCAAGGCGCCAGCCGCGAACACCACGTCGCCGGGCATGCGCATCCACTGCCAGAAGGTGGTGGTGTTGTAGAACTGCATGCTGCGTGCATAGGCGTAACCGTGCGTGTAGACCGCTTCCAGCTGCGGCCAGCCGATCGGATAGAAATTGAGCACGATCCACATCACCAGGCCGGTGTTGTACAGCCAGAACGCCCACACGCCGGCGCGATCGCTCCACGGGCGATCACCATGCAGGTAACGCAGCACCATGTACAGCAGGCCGATCGCCAGCAGGCCGAAGGCCCCGAACATCGACATGTGCGCATGGTTGAGGGTGAGGAAGGTGCCGTGCTCGTAGTAGTTCACCAGCGGCGCGTTGAGCGTGCCGCCGCCGAACACGCCGGCGCCGACGAAGTTCCAGAACGCCGCGCCGAGGATGTACAGATAGGCGAGCTTGTACGGGAAGTCCTTTTTCGCCTGGATGTGGCGCTGCTGATCGACGGCTTCCAGCACCAGCAGGATCAGCGGCAGCACCTCGACGAAGGAGAACATGCTGCCCACGCCGACCCACAGCCCCGGCTCGCCGGCCCAGTACAGATGATGCCCGGTGCCGAGCACGCCACCAACGATGATCAGCACCCATTCGAACAGCACCGCACGCTCGACCATCTGCCGCGACACCAGCCCCAGGCCCATGAGGAAGTAGCCGGTGACGGCGGCGGTGAACAGCTCGAAGGCCAGCTCCACCCACAGGTGCACCACCCACCAGCGCCAGAAGTCGGTGATCGAGAATGACGGGTTGGGCGTCGCCAGCGGGATCATGCCGAACACGTACAGCAGCGCCACGCTCAGCGTGCTGATCCACAGCAGATGCTCGATGCGGAACAGCCCGTACAGCGAACCGCCGCCCTGCTGGAACAGCGCCTTCAGCGTGGGCCAGAACGCGCGCAGCAGCACCAGGCACCACACCGCCAGGCCGATGAAGAACAGGATCTGCCAGAAGCGGCCAAGTTCGAGATACGAGAGCCCCTGGTTGCCGAACCAGAACCAGCTCTTGTCGATCATCCCCATGATGCCGAGATAGTCGCCGATCAGCGCACCGGCCACGATCACCACCAGCACCCAGAAGATCAGGTTGACCAGCAGCCGCTGCCCGCCGGGTTCGCGCTTGCCGATCAGTGGCGCGAGAAACAGGCCGGCGCCGATCCAGCTGACGCCGATCCACACGATCGGGGCCTGCAGGTGCACGCTGCGCAGGAAGGCAAACGGCAGCCATTTGCCCACGTCGATGCCGTAGAAGCTCACCCGATCGGTGTAGTAGTGCGCCATGATCGAGCCGGCCAGTATCTGCACCAGCAGCACACCCGCCACCACCAGGAAATATTTCCACAATGCCTTCTGGCTCGGCGTGGGCGCGGCGAAACCCTGCAGCACCGGCTCGAAGGTTTCGTTGGCGGCCTTCGGCTCGATGAATAGCCGGAAGATCACCAGCACGGCGCCGATGGCGAAGAACACCATCGTGAACGAGGCCCAGGTCCAGAGGAAGGTGGACGGCGTCGGATGGTTGCCGACCAGCGGCTCGGCCGGCCAGTTGGTGGTCCAGGAATAGTCCTTGCCGGGACGCCGGGCCACCGTGGTCAGCGACGAGTACAGCAGGAAACTGGCGGTTTGCGCGGCGCTGGTCGGGTTCAGCGCACGGGCGCGCGAATAGCCCTTGCTGAAGTCGTCGCTGAGCAGCGTCGTGCCGATGCGCGTGCGCAGCGTGGTGATCGCCTGCGCCACCGCATCGGGCAGCAGCACCGTGGGCTGGCTGAGGTCAATGCCCTGCAACTGCGTGCGCATGCTGCGGGTGATGCCGGCCTGCTGGTCGGCGTCGATCGCGGCGAAGGGTTTGCCGTAGCGGGCCAGCGCCAGGTTGTTCTGCACCTCCTGCGCCAGCTGCACCAGGTATTCCGCGGTGTAGTCCTCGCCGAAGGTGGAACCCATGCCGTACAGGCTGCCGTAGTCCATCAGATCGGCTTTCTGGAAGCCCGACTTGCCGGCGACGATGTCGGCATAACTCATCACCGTCTGCCCGTCGCTGCCGAGCATCCGCTGCGGCAGCGGCGCAACCTGCTCGTACGTGGTGCGGGTGGCGGCGATCATGCCGATACTGCAGGCGACGGTGACGAACAGCAGGATCCAGATCAGCACCTTGCTGACCCGGTCCTGCGGGCCGGCGGGGCCGGCGGCGGTCGATAGAACATTCATGCCATGTCTCTCCCGATATCCCTCAATGCGGTGCAGGCATGGTGGGAGCGGGCGGCGCAGCGGCTTCTGATCTGGATCATGCGCAGCTGCAATAGCATGCCGCGCGGCGCCGACCCCGGTGCGGCGGATCGCCGCACCGGTGGCCCGTTCCCGGCGACATGCCGACGCATTCATTCGCCACGCCACGTCGCCGCGCGCCGTGGCAGTTAGCTGATCCAGATCAATATGCCGCCCACGCCGTCGGGTAGCGTCTGTACTGTGTTCACCACCCAGGGGATTGCCATGAAACGCGTCATGCTTGCCTGCTGCAGCCTGCTGCTCGGCGTTGCCGCCGCCACGGCGGCGGCCGCGTCCGCCACCACCGACCCCGGCGATCTGGGCCCGCCGCGCGGCGCGCCGATCGAAGAGGCAATGGTCGCGCCGCCCAACGTGCCCGCGCCGATCCACCGCGACTATCCGGCACGCGTGATCGTGCACCTGGAGACGAAGGAGGTGGTCAAGGAGATCGCCGATGGCGTGCGCTACGACTTCTGGACCTTCAACGGCAGCGTGCCGGGGCCGATGATCCGCGTGCGCCAGGGCGACACGGTGGAGCTGCACCTGAAGAACGACCCCGCCTCGCACATGGCGCACAACATCGACCTGCACGCGGTGATGGGCCCGGGCGGCGGCGCCGTCTCGACCATGACCGCGCCGGGACAGGAAAGCGTGTTCACCTTCAAGGCGATGCGTGAAGGCCTGTACATCTATCACTGCGCCACCGCGCCGGTGCCGATGCATATCGCCAACGGCATGTACGGACTGATCCTGGTCGAGCCGCCGCAGGGGCTGCCGAAGGTCGATCACGAGTACTACGTGGTGCAGGGCGACTTCTACACCACCGGCGGCTACCACGAGCCCGGCCTGCAGACGTTCGACATGCAGAAGCTGCTGGCCGAGCAGCCGACCTATGTGCTGTTCAACGGTCGCGAAGGTTCGCTCACTGGCCCGCACGCACTGACCTCCAAGGTGGGTGACAGCGTGCGCCTGTTCGTCGGCGACGGCGGCCCCAACCTGGTATCGAGCTTCCACGTGATCGGCCAGATCTTCGACGACGTCAACGTCGAGGGCGGCACGCTGGTCAACCACAACGTGCAGACCACGCTGATCCCGGCCGGCGGTGCGGTCACGGTGGTGATGCAGACACTGGTGCCCGGCACCTTCCTGCTGGTGGATCATTCGATTACCCGTGCGTTCATGCAGGGTGCGCTGGGTCAGCTGGTGGTCAGCGGCGCGGCCGCGCCGGCGATCTACAACAAGGTTTCCGGCGCTCCCGCGGCGGGCGCAGCAAAACCGGCGGCGGGCGTGAACGACGCCATGGCGGACGGCAAGCGGGTATTCGGGCAGATCTGCTCGGCCTGTCATCAGCCCAATGGCACAGGCCTGCCGGGTGCGTTCCCGCCGCTGGCGATGTCGGATTACCTCAACGCCAGTCCGAAGGGCGCCATCGGCATCGTGCTCAACGGACTCAGCGGCAAGATCACCGTCAACAGCACCGGCTACGAGTCGGTGATGCCGGCTTTCGGTTCGCAGCTCAACGACGATGAAGTCGCGCACGTGCTGACCTACGTGCTGAACAACTTCAACAACAAGGGCGGCAGCATCAGCCCGGCCGAGGTGAAGGCCGTGCGGGCGGGCAACAAGCCGAAGTGAACCCACGCCGAGGCTGCCGCCGTTCGCGGCAGCCCCGGTCATCCCTGCAACGAGGTACAACGGGCATGCCCGCACGAATCGCAGGATGGCTGATGCTGCTGACGCTCGCGCCCGTCGCGATGGCGGCCGACTATGCCGCGATCCCCGGCGGCCACTTCGTCAGCGTACTGGCCATCGATGGCACCGCAGCGCGCATCGCGATAAAGCCGTTCGCGATGCGTGTCGAGCCGGTGACCGATGCCGAGTATCTGGACTTCGTGCGCGCGCATCCCGACTGGCAGCGTGACCAGGTGGTGCCGCTGTTTGCCGGATCGCAGTATCTGGCCAGCTGGCGCGATCCGCTGACACCCGGCCCCGACGCCGAACCCGACCAGCCGGTCACCGGCGTCAGCTGGTTTGCCGCGCGTGCCTTCTGCGCCGGCGAGCAGGCGCGGCTGCCGAGCTGGTACGAGTGGGAGTACGTCGCGGCCGCCGACGCCACCCGCCGCGATGCGCGACTGGATCCGGCGCGCAATCAGCAGATCCTCAGCGCGATCCTGGCCAGCACCGGCAACCTGCCCGGACGCATCGGCCAGCATCCGGCCAACGCCTATGGTGTGCGCGATCTCAATCGCCTGCTGTGGGAATGGACCGGCGATTACGCCGCGATGTTCCCCAATGCGGATACGCGCGTCGCCGGCGCCGGCCCGTCGCTGGCGCTGTGCGGCGGCTCGGCGCTGGCCTTCGCCGACAAGAGCCAGTTCGCACTGATGATGCGGGTGGCCGCGCTGACCGCGCTGCAACCGGCCGACGCTGCACCGCGCGTCGGCTTTCGCTGTGTTCGCGACCTGCCCGGAGCATGACCATGCGCTTCTTTTGTGTACTGTGGCTGCTGGCGTGCATGACGCTGGCGCCACCCTTCGCCGTGGCTGCCACGCCGGCCGCCGAACTGTCGCAGGATTCGGTGTACCGGATACCGCCGCTGCGGCTGCGCGATCAGCAGGGCACCCCTTTTGCGTTCGCCTCGCTGCGCGGCACGCCGCAGCTGGTCGGCATGTTCTACGGCTCCTGCCAGATGGTCTGCCCGCTGGAGATCGAAACGCTCAAGCAGATCGAGCAGACGCTGCGCCGGCGCGGTGGCACCCCGGTCAACGTGCTGCTGGTGAGCTTCGATCCTGCCCGCGATGACGTCGCGCGGCTGAAGCGGATCGCCGCCGAACATCACGTGCAGGCGCCGCAGTTCCGGCTGGCGCGTCCGGAGCGAGCATGGCGACGAGGGCATGCTGGCCGGGGTGCTCGGCATCGCCTACCGGCCATTGCCCGACGGCAGCTTCAGTCACAACGTGGTGGTGGCGCTGCTCGATGCCGATGGTCGCGTGCGCGCCACCATCGATGCCTCCGCAGCAATCGACCCGGGGTTCGTGCAGGCGATCCTCGACCTGCAAGCATCGCGCTGAGCGCAGCGCGGCTCAGCGCGACAGCAGGCTCTGGCCCAGCTCGCGCAGGCCGTCCGGATCAAGCAGCAGCAGCTCGCGCCCTTCCAGCTCGATCAGGCGTTGCGTGCGGAAGCGGCTGAGCACGCGGCTGACGGTTTCGGCCGCCAGCCGCAGATAGTTGGCGATGTCGCCGCGCGACATGCTGAGGTGGAATTGCGTACCGGAAAAACCACGCACCGCATAACGGTGAGCCAGGTCGGTGAGAAACGCCGCCATCCGCACATCGGCGCTGTGATCGCCCGCCAGCAGGCTGGCCATACCCAGTTCCTTGCTCAGCAGCCGGAACAGGCGCTGCTGCACGGCTGGCATGCGCGCGGCCAGCGCGCTCATTGCGGGAAACGAGAAGCGACAGAAATGCACCGTCTCCAGCGCGATCGCGTTGCATGGAAAGCGATCCGGATAGATCGCGTTGAGGCCGATCACCTCGCCGGGCAGGTAGAAGCCCAGCACCTGCTCGCGCCCGTCCTTGTCCACCACGCTGGTTTTCACTGCGCCGGTGCGTACCGCGAAAATCGAGCGGAACGGATCGCCGGTGCGAAAGATGTACTCACCGCCGCGAAACGGACCCGCGTGCTCGACCAGACAGTGCAGCTCGGCCTGCTCGGGCTTGTCGTACCCGCCGGCAATGCAGGCTTCGGAAAACGCGCAGGTGAGGCAGAAATGTGCCCCGACGCGCGCGTCGACCAGCGAGCTGGGCGGTTCGAGCCATGGGTCCAGGGGCTTGCGGGGAAGCATGCGGGTAAAACCTGCGGTGAGCGCGTGCATTCAAATGGTACGTGAATAACGCGCAGGCGCCACCTGCTGATCCAGGTAGGCGTCGAAACACATGGCGATACTGCGCAACAGCAGCCGTCCGCGTGAACTGACCTGGATGGTGCGCTCACTGACCACCACCAGCCCGTCGTCGGCCAGCCGCTGCAGGCGCCGGAGCTCGGCGGCAAAGTAATCCTCGAAGCGCAGCCGGTGACGCGCCCCGAACGCCTGCATGTCCAGCACACCGTGACACATCAGCTCGCCGATCAGCTCGCGCCGGATCACGTCGTCGGCGTCCAGCGCCAGCCCGCGCACGATCGGCAGGCGGCCGGCATCCAGTGCCGCGTAATAGCCGGTGAGATCGCGCGCGCTCTGGCTATAGCTGTCGCCGATGCGGCCGATCGCACTGACCCCCAGTCCCACGATGTCGCAGTCGCCGTGGGTGGAGTAACCCTGGAAATTGCGCTGCAGGGTGCCGGCGCGCTGCGCGCGCACCAGCTCGTCGTCGGCGCGCGCGAAGTGGTCCATGCCCACGTAGACGTAGCCGGCGGCGGTGAGCCGCTCCAGCGCGCGGCCGAACAGCGCCAGCCGCGTGGCCGGATCGGGCAGCTCGTTCGCCTCGATCTGCCGCTGCGCCTTGAACAGCGTCGGCAGGTGCGCATAGCCGTACACGGCCACCCGGTTGGGAGCCAGCGCGATGACTTCACCGAGCGTGCGGTCAAAGCCCGCCACCGTCTGCCGCGGCAGACCGTAGATCAGATCCACACTGGCCGAGACGAAACCGGACGCGCGTGCCGCCTCCAGCACCTCACGCGTCTGCGCCACGCTCTGGATGCGGTTGACCGCCTGCTGCACCAGCGGATCGAAATCCTGGATACCCACCGAGACCCGGTTGAAGCCCAGTTCGGCCAGCCCCCGCACGTAGTCGCCATCGGCGAAGCGCGGATCGAGCTCGATGCCGTACTCGCGCCGGCTCTCGTGGCTGAAGCTGAAGTGGCGCGCCAGCGATTCCATCAGCTCGCGCATGCGCGGCAGGTCGAGGAAGTTCGGCGTGCCGCCGCCAAAGTGCAGCTGGCGCACCGGCCGGTCGCGGTCGAACAGCGGCGCCATCAGCTCGATTTCGCGATACAGCCGCTCCAGGTAGCGGTCGGCCTTGCTCACGTCGTGGGTGATCACCCGGTTGCAGCCGCAGTAGAAGCACGGGCTGAGGCAAAACGGCACATGCACGTACAGCGACAGCGGACGCGGAATCGGCTCCTCGTTGGAGGCGCGGATCACCGCACGCAGCGTCGCCTCGTCGAAGTCGGCACGAAACTGCGGCGCTGTGGGATAGCTGGTGTAGCGCGGGCCGGCGCTGTCGTAGCGGGTGATCAGCGCAGGATCGAAGGTGGGTGCGGCAAGGCTGGTATTCATACGGGGCAGTATGCGAAACCGGCCGCCACGGTGTATTGATCAGGATCAACTGCACCGGCATCTCAGATGCCGCTCGTGGTGGATGATCCCCGCCGTTTATCCAGCACGTGGGTCCGCAGGGCCGAAGTCGAAGGACAGGTATCCGTTCTGTTTGCGGGCCTGATCCAGTGCGCGCCTCTCAGCCCGGCTTGCCGTCCACCCGCGGGGTCAGCCAGATCCATGCAGAGCGCAGCACCCACGGCAGAAACGCGAGCAGCCAGCCATACGCGGCGATCACCAGCCACAGATACGCATCACCGCCCAGCTCGGCGCGGATGCGCAGCAGTGCCACCAGCTGCAGCAGCCCGAAACACAGCCACGCCACCGCGCCCATCTGCAGCGGCCGACCGGAATGGCCCTGCGTCACCCGCGTCACCATCGCCACCAGCATCGAGCCGAAAAAGCCGATCGCCAGCGCGTGCAGCGGCGCGCGGCCCAGCACCAGCCGGCCGCTGACGGCATAGATCACGTCCTGCACCGCATACAGCACGAACGCCAGCGGCAGCCACGCAAACGCCAGATGCAGCACCGCCAGCAAGCCGGGGCGCATCGCCTTCCACGGCTGCCACGCCAGCGCATGCCAGCCAAACACCAGCGTCAGCGGAATATCCACCAGCCACAGCCAGCCCGACGCGCCGCGCCAGTCCAGCAGCAGATGCGCCAGCAGCAACAGCCACACCAGCGGCAGGCTCCAGCGCGGCCGGATCACCACGTACCCGCGCGCCACGTTGCCGCTGAAGAACGGCAGCATGCGGTGCACCACGCTGAAGAAGATCGGCAGCAGCAGGCCGAAGGTGCCCAGCTTGATCGCCAGCGTGGCGCAGGCCGGCGGTCCGCCGAACAGATACGCCAGAAACGCGACCAGCCCCAGCGTGCCCAGTCCCAACGCCAGCAGGCAGGAGCGCGCGTGATCATTGCGCTCGCGGGATGCCCGGAACACCTGCGCCAGTGTGTAAAGCCCGCTCAGATAACCGGCCAGCATCAGAAGGAAGCCGCCCTTGAGCAGCCATGGCAGATTCAGCAGGCCCAGATTCGCCAGCACGTAGCCGCCGAACACAGCGCCGGCCACCGGCACATAGCGCGCCCGCGGCAGCGCCGGCTGGTTCAACCAGCGCGGAAACACCGTCAGCAGAAAGCCGAACATGAACAGCGGAAGCATGCCGTACTGCAGCAGCATCGCATGCGCCCAGCCCGGCGGAATCGACGGCTGCGGCCAGCCGTGCAGCCCGAAGCGCATCCAGGTCAGCTCCAGCGCCCACCACAGCATGCCGAGCAGGACCGCGACCGCGCCCGCCAGAAACAGCAGCCGATGCGGCGCCGAGGCCAGCACGGCCGGCAGCTCCGCGAACGTGGCGGGCCTGGCCGTGGAAGAGTGGGAATCACGCATGCTGCGGGCGCCTGATCGGAAACGATCCGGCATGCTGGCACGCTGGAGTCGCCGCCGGCCTGATCTGCGTCAGGCGCGCGCGCGATCGGGATATGGCTGTTGCCGAAAAGCCTGGGCGTCCTGTGTGGAACTACCCGGAACCAAGTAGAACGAACGCCAGATAGCACGCTACGAGTATGACGAGAAAGCCAGCCAATTTAATTACCTCAGAACACGTGAGCTTGCCCAATGGAACAATGGTTGGCCAACGCAGGCCAAGACGTCGAGTAGCGTGCCTGAGAACAACATTGCTGCCTACAAGCCACACGAGGCACCCAGTTGCCAGCAATGAGCCAACAAGAATGTTCAACGCCGCCCCCACACTGATGGATTTGTCGCCAGCGCCCGAAAATCAGCGGCTCCGGCAAGGCGTCCGCTGGATTGAAATATCAGCCAGCAGCTCGCCGTGCCCTGGGCGCCGATTTTTCCAGAGCTTCGGCCATGCGTGTTTGCCAGCCGGGTCCGGTGGCTCGCCAGCGCTCAATGACCTTGGGTGGCAAGCGCAGTGACAAGAGCTGACGCGGGTTGGCGACCTTGGGACGCCCCCGGCGCACCAACTTTTCACCGTCGCGCAAGTCGGCCTCGGAAATCCAGGCATCCGTGATCTCCGGCGGGGTCTCCGGGTCATGCGAGATGGGGTTGGAGTTTTTTCGCTTCGCGCTCATGGCAATGCCTCATACTGATGATGCGTCTTGCGACGCCGCGCGGCGTCCATGCAAACACGACAAGCCGCGAATCAAGCCAACCCGCCGTGATGAAGCGAGGCTCGCCGTAGTCCCGGCGATCATCCACGCGCGTGAGGTGCGGCCCGGCAAAGGCCTCCTCGGCTCTGCGCATGTCCAAACCACACTCCCGCAGCGTCCATTCGCGTTTTGCAGGGTCGCAGGTGATGCGCATGGACTAAATGTAGATACAGTAACTGTTGCTGTCAACAAGGTTGTGATGACGCTGAACCTGTTGGCTAATCGGGACCGGAATGGCGTTTTTTTACCGTGTGGCGCTTGGGCTCGGGTTGCCGTGGATGGGAAACGTGGCTGGGCAGCCTGATCGAGGCGGCGGCCTTGGCGCTGCGGTCGACAACCGACCTGCCCCGCGAGCACGCCGTTACGCTTGCCCTTCGACTTCGCTGCGCTACGCTCAGGGCGAACGGTGGAGACAATGCGGCGCTGGCCGCATCCATCACAGCCCCAGCGCCCGCATCAATCCGGCAGCAGGGCCTGGCCGATCTGGCGCAGGCCGTCCGCATTCAATAACTGCAGCTCGCGCCCCTCGATCTCGATCAACTGCTGCGCGCGGAAGCGGCTGAGCACGCGGCTCACGGTTTCGGCGGCCAGCCGCAGGTAGTTGGCGATGTCGGCGCGCGACATGCCCAGGCGCATGCGCGTGGCGGAGAAGCCGCGCACCGCGTGGCGCGCGGCCAGATCCAGCAGGAACGCGGCCACCCGCTCGTCGGCGGCATGGTCGCCGGCCAGCAGCGAGGCGGTGCCCAGCTCCTTGCTGAGCATGCGGAACAGATGCTGCTGCAAGGCGGGAATCCGCGTGGCCAGCGCGCTCATGGCGGGGAACGAGAAGCGGCAGAACCACGCGGTGTCGAGCGCCACCGCGTCGCACGGGAAATGCTCCGGATAGATCGCGTTGAGGCCGATCACCTCGCCGGGCAGGTAGAAGCCGAGCACCTGTTCGCGGCCTTCCTGGTCGATCACGCGGGTTTTGACCATGCCGCCGCGCACCGCGAAGATCGCCCGAAACGGGTCGCCGGTGCGAAAGACGTGCTCGCCGGCGCGAAACGGCCCGACGTGCTCGACCAGGCATTGCAACTCGGCCAGCTCCGGTTTGTTGTAGCCGGCCGCGACGCAGGCGCTGGAGAACGCACACGTGCCACAGAAGTTCAGTGCGTCGCCCTCGTCACTCAAATCGACCGCATCGGCCGATCGGTTGGGCAGTTCGGACAGGCGTGGCTGCAGAGGATCTTGCATGTCGACATGGTGCCGCTTCATGGCGTGCGGGTCAAAGCACGCCGAGTCGCAGTGGGCGCCGCCGCCGCGCTCAGGCGCCGTGCCGGGAGGGCGCCACGAGCTGCTCGATCTCACCGAAGATCGAGGCGCCGGAGGCGTCGGTGACGTCGATGCGCAAGCGGTCGCCGAACTTCAGGAACGGCGTGCTCGGCTGGCCGTCGCGCAGCGTTTCCACCGTGCGCTGCTCGGCCAGGCAGGAGGCGCCCTTGCCGGTGTCCTGGTTGGCAATGGTGCCAGAGCCGACCAGGGTGCCGGCGGTCAGCGGCCGCGTCTTCGCCACATGCGCGACCAGCTCGGCGAAGCTGAACTGCATGTCGACACCGCACTCGGCCGCGCCGAACCACACGCCGTTCAACCAGGTGCGCATCGGCAGGTGCAGCTTGTCGCCCTGCCACGCGTCGCCCAGCTCGTCCGGCGTCACCAGCACCGGCGACAGCGCCGAGCGCGGCTTGGACTGCAGGAAGCCGAAACCCTTGGCCAGCTCACCCGGAATCAGCGCGCGCAGGCTGACGTCGTTGACCAGGCCGATCAGCTGGATGTGCGCGCCCGCCTGCGCCGGGGTCACGCCCATCGGCACATCGTCGGTGACCACCACCACTTCGGCCTCCAGATCGATGCCATAGGCCTCGCTGGGCACCAGCACCGGATCGCGCGGGCCGAGGAAGCCGGCGCTGGTGGCCTGGTACATCAGCGGGTCGGTGTAGAAGCTGGCCGGCACCTCGGCGCCGCGCGCACGACGCACCCGCTCGACGTGCGGCAGATAGGCGCTGCCGTCGACGAATTCGTAGGCGCGCGGCAGCGGCGCGGCCAGCGCGGCGAGCTCCAGCGCAAACGCGCCGCTGGCGCTGCCCTCGTTGAGGTCGGCATACAGCGCGTTGAGCCGCGGCGCGCTGTTTGACCAGTCGTCCAGCGCTGCCTGCAGCGTCGGCGCGATCCCGTCGGTGCGGACGGCGCGCGCGAGATCACGGCTGACCACGATCAGCGTGCCGTCGCGGCCGCCCTCCTTGAGACTTCCAAGTTTCATGCGTTGCTCCGGAAACGGTGTGACGGCTTACGCCGGTGACGGATCGAAATGTTTGCCGATCCCCTGCCAGCACGCATGATAGTTGTGCTGCAGCTGCGGCGACGCCAGCGCCTGCCGGGTCGGACAGATGACCTTGCGCGTCTCGAACATGAAAGCCATGGTGTCCTCGATCACGTGCGGCTGCGACAGGTCGGCCGCCGATGCGTTCTCGAAGGTGACCGCATCCGGGCCATGCCCGCTCATGCAGTTGTGCAGCGAGGCGCCGCCGGGCACGAAGCCCTCGGCCTTGGCGTCGTACACGCCGGCGATCAGGCCCATGAACTCGCTGGCCACGTTGCGATGGAACCACGGCGGCCGGAACGTGTGCTGCGCCACCAGCCAGCGCGGCGGGAAGATCGCGAAGTCGAGGTTGGCCGTGCCGGCCGTATCGCTGGGCGAGGTCAGCACGGTGAAGATCGACGGATCGGGATGATCGAAGCTGATCGAGCCGATCGCGTTGAAGCGGCGCAGGTCGTACTTGTACGGCGCGTAGTTGCCGTGCCAGGCCACCACGTCCAGCGGCGAGTGGCCGAGCTTCGCCGACCACAGCGCGCCCTGGAACTTGGCGATCAGTTCGAACTCCCCTTCCACATCCTCGTACGCCGCGTGCGGGGTGAGGAAATCGCGCGCGTTGGCCAGCCCGTTGGAGCCGATCGGCCCCAGCTCCGGCAGGCGCAGCAGCGCACCGAAGTTCTCGCAGACGTAGCCACGGGCTTGGTCATCCAGCAGCTCGACGCGAAAGCGCACGCCGCGCGGAATCACCGCGATCTCCTGCGGCTCGACCTCCAGCACGCCCAGCTCGGTGACCAGCCGCAGGTTGCCGAGCTGCGGCACGATCAGCAGCTCGCCATCGGCGTCGTAGAGAAACCGCCCCTGCATCGAGCGATTGGCCGTATAGACGTGGATACCGATACCCGCCTGCTCAGCCGGTCCGCCGTTACCGGCCAGGGTCACCAGGCCGTCGATGAAATCAGTCGGTGCACTCGGCAGCGGCGACGGATCCCAGCGCAGCTGGTTCGGCGTGGCCGGCGCTTCGTCGAAGCGGTTGTGGAAGGTGGCATGCGCCAGCGGCTCGAACGGCTGATGCACCGCCGCCGGGCGTATCCGATACAGCCAGCTGCGCCGGTTGGCGTGCCGCGGCGCGGTGAACGCGGTGCCCGACAGCTGTTCCGCATATAGCCCGTGCGCCACCCGCTGCGGCGAGTTCTGGCCCTGCGGCAGCACCCCGGCAATCGCCTCGCTGGCGAACTCGTTGCCGAAGCCGGACTGATAGTGTGATGGCACGTTCACTGTGGATACTCCGAATTTCCTGTTCGAGACTGACTTGCCCCTCGATACCGACCCTTCGACTCCGGCCCTTCGGGCCTATGCTCAGCGCGAACGGTCGGGGAAAGCGACACAACACCCCCACACCGTTCGCGCTGAGCGTAGCTTGCGCAGCAAGCGGAGTCGAAGCGCCTCACGGTATGCGTTGATGCTGGTGTTTGCCCTTGGACAGCGCACCCACTGCGCGCCAGTCTCCTGCCATGTATGCCTGCTTCTTGGCCCGGCTCCAACCTTTCAGCTTGCGCTCCATGGTCAACGCTTCGCAGCGCGTTTCAAAACCTTCGGCATGAACCAGCTTCAAGGGACGGCGTGCCGAAGTGTAAACACAGCCGTTGCCCTGCTCATGCTGCTCCAATCGCTTGCCGAGGTCGTCAGTGTGGCCGATGTAAAAGCTGCCGTCGGCGCATTCGAGGATGTACAGGGTGAATTCCATCTCTCCCCCTGGACTGTCCTTCGACTTCGCCGCTGCGCGGCTACGCTCAGGACGAACGGCTTGTAGCTGCTACGACGGTTTGGCGCCAGAGCGGAACCGTTCGCCCTGAGCGTAGCCGCGCAGCGGCGAAGTCGAAGGGTTGCGCATGTCAAGAAATCACAGCACCCCGCGCTTCATCTGATCCCGCTCGATGCTCTCGAACAGCGCCTGGAAATTGCCTTCGCCGAAGCCTTCGTTGCCTTTACGCTGGATGATCTCGAAGAAAATCGGGCCGATCGCATTGGTGGTGAAGATCTGCAGCAGCTTGCGCTGCATGGTCTCCTTGTCCGCGTCGATCAGGATCTTGTTCCTGCGCAGCCGCGCCACGTCCTCGCCGTGGTGGGGCACGCGCTGGTCGATCACCTCGAAGTAGGCGTCGGGCGTGTCGAGAAATTCCACGCCGGCCGCGCGCATCTTTTCCACCGTGGCGTAGATGTCGTCGGTGAAGCAGGCGATGTGCTGGATGCCTTCGCCGTGGTAGGCATCGAGGTATTCGTTGATCTGGCTTTTCGGGTCGTTCGACTCGTTCAGCGGAATGCGCACGATGCCGTCCGGCGCGGTCATCGCCTTGGACACCAGGCCGGTCTTGGCGCCCTTGATGTCGAAGTAGCGGATCTCGCGGAAGTTGAACAGGCGCTCGTAGTAATCCGACCACTGCTGCATGTTGCCGAAGTGCAGGTTGTGGGTGAGATGGTCGATGAAGGTGAGGCCGAAGCCCGGCGGGTTCGGCTCGGCACCCTCGATCGGCGCGTAGTCGGCGTCGTAGATGCTGCCGTAGCGGTCAACCAGGTACAGCATGCAATCGCCGATGCCCTTGACCACGGG
>JAJYSM010000110.1 GCA_021793575.1 Pseudomonadota bacterium | reverse complement strand
ACAGACCTTGCTGGAACTGGATGAGGTTGATGGACATGACGGTGTCCTCGGTGGAGAGGACGTCATCGTCACCCGCAGGCGTCGCAAATCACGCGACGGCGGGCTGAGGATCAGGGCGAATCAGGATAGGTTATATAAAGCAACCTATCGGTTACCTGCCACGCGCGTTTGAGCTGGGCGAGGATCAATCTATTGTTACAAGTACATAAGGGGTGCGCTCTCTCGGAATGTAGCGCCGAAGCAGCCGGTTGAAAATTAAGCTCACGGGAATGGATCGCTGCATGCTCAGTGGACACGGTCTTATGCTGTTCTCGTATGCGACGGACTAACTGTATTGCGAACGTCTGAAATGGGTCAAAACAGCCACTCCCCGACCTCGACCCATCCACAAAACGCTCACCGTACACCAACTCACCCCTTCCCCTGCTCCACCAGCGTCAGCGCCACCTTGTCGCGCAGATAGACCGGCAGCGCCAGTTCGGGGGCCTGCGCGTTGCCGGCCTTGAACTCGCGCAGCGCCAGTTCGGCGACGTGGGCGGCTTGCGGGTAGCGCGCGCCGTCGGCGGAGTGCAACGTGCCGGTGAGGCGTTCGCACAGCACGGTGGCGTAGGTGGCCCAGCCGCTGCCGACCACCTGCCACGCGGCGGCCGGCGGCAACTGCAGCGTGGCGGCGGTGCACACGCGCTCGGCGTCGAGCGCGATCAGGCCGCCATTATCGTCGCGGCGGTAGCAGGCGGCGTAGATCTCGCCCATGCGCGCGTCGATCACGGCGAGGATCGCGGTGCCCTCTTCCTCCGGCGCTTCCAGCGCCAGCGCGGCGAGCGAGGAAATGGTGATCACCGGCAGGTCCAGCGCCAGCGCCATGCCCTGCGCCAGCGACACGCCCAGCCGCACGCCGGTGAATGCGCCGGGGCCGCGGCCCACGGCAATCGCATCCAGCGCGTGGCGACCGATACCGGCTTCGGCCAGCAGCGCGTCGGCCATCGGCAGCACCAGCTCGGTGTGGCGGCGCGGCGCGATCTCGCTGCGCGCGATCAGCTCGTCGCCGTGGATCAGCGCGACGGAGCAGGCTTCGGTGGCGGTTTCGATCGCGAGCAGGTTCATGGCCGTTGCATGATAGCGGCTGACGGCGGCGGTTCGGGAGGCGCGGCCACCACGGCGCTTGGAACGTAGGCGTACCAGTCGATGCGGCGGGTCAGGTACATCATCAACGCCACCGTCAGCAGCAGCACCAGCGCACCGATCAGCAGCGCGTATTGCTCGGCCGCGATCAACCCATACAGCATCGCGTAGATCAGCCCCAGCACGGCGCCCAGCCACAGGCCGGCGCGGCGCGCGCGCAACACCGCCATCGCGTAACCGCCCACGATCAGCACCACCGCCGTCGCCGCCAGCGCGTAGGCCAGGCCAAAACCGAGCTGCTCGGACAAAGCCAGCAGCACTACGTAGAACGTGGCCAGCGCCGCCCCCACCAGCAGGTATTGCACCGGATGCACGCGCAAGCGCTTGAGCACCTCGCACAGGAAGACCGCGACGAAGGTCATCGTGATGAACAGCAGCCCGTACTTGCCCGCGCGCACATTGCGCTGATACACGTCCACCGGCTGGTACAGCTGCACGCCGAACGTCGATGCCTGCAACGCCGCGTCCATGCCGCTGTCGCCACCCGTCCAGCTCTGGCCGTAACTGCGGTTGAGATCGAGCAGATGCCAGCGCGCGCTGAAGCCGCTGGCGTCGAGCCGGTGCGTCAGCGGCAGCGCCGCGCCGACGAAACTCGGGTCGCGCCACGGCGCATGCATGGTCACGTCGGTGCTTCGTGCCAGCGGCAACAGCTGCAAGGCCCCGGTGCCGGCCAGCTTCAGCGTGATCGCGACGTTGATCGGCTGATCGCCGAGCGCATCCAGATCGATCGGCACCGCCACGTTCGGCCACGGACCCAGCCGCTGCGCCGACGAATCGAAGCGCGCCGGCTGGCCGTTGATGCGCAGGTCGGTCACTTCCTGCAGACCGCGCAAGTCACCTATCGGCAGGCGCAGCTCGGCCTTGCTGCCCTGCCACGTCGCGTTGCTGGCGCGTCGAAACCGGGCCAGGTCCGCGGCCCGGAACTGGCCCCGGATATTCACTGTGGCGACATACACCGGCGCGCGGTAGATGCCGTAGCTGCGTGTCTGCACCGCCATCGCCACCTCCATCGCCAGGCTGTCGGCGAGCATGCTCTCGCTGCCCGCATGCCACTGCGGCGGCTGGTTTTCTGCCACTGCCACCGGACGCATGGTGGGCACCGTCAACACCGGCCCACCCAGCACCTGCGCACCACCCCAGCCCTGCGCGATCTGCGCGATCGCCGCTGCACGCAGCTGCTGGCGCTCGCGCACCAGGCCGCTCACCTGCAGCAGCGGTATCGTCATCAGCAAGGCCAGCATGCCGATGCCAAGCACCTTGGCCGTCACGGTCTGTGTCCATTCGCGCATGGGTTCGCACTCCTGCAGTCGGAGCGTCGATCACAGCAGCCGGCACGGCGCTATGGCGGGCAAGACCGGGCGGCTGGCTGACGGCGGTCGGGCATCGGCATGGACATGGCACTTGGCGTCGCCATGCAGGGGCACCATGGCGACCGACAAACCCTGCCGGCATTTGCCCTTCGACTTCGCCGCTGCGCGGCTACGCTCAGGGCGAACGATGGAGGTGATGGACTACGGGCTGGATCGGTAGGGGTAAACGGTGGGGATGGCGTGCGTGGGGGCACGGGCACCAGGGCAAGAGCGCCCCCTCACCCTGCCCCTCCCCCGGCGCTGCCGGGGGAGAGGGGAGTAGACCCATGCAGCGCGCGTTGGCGTGCGGCTGCGGCACGACGGCCGGCGACGCGTCACAGCAGGCGTGCGGCTACGGCGCGGCGGCCGCCGTTGCCGCATCGTCGAAAAACGCCTGCACGTCGGCCAGCGCGCGGGTGCGCGGCATCGGTGGCAGGCTGGCCAGAAACAGACGTCCATATCCCTTCGTGGTGAGCCGCGGGTCGCACAGCACCAGCACGCCGCGGTCGTGCACGTCGCGGATCAGGCGGCCGACGCCCTGCTTCAGCGCAATCACCGCGCTGGGCACCTGCCAACCCATGAACGGGTTGATGCCGGCCTGCTCCAGCGCCTGCAGTCGCGCCATCAGCACCGGATCATCGGGGGCCGCGAACGGCAGCTTGTCGATCACCACCACGCTGAGCGCCTCGCCGACCACGTCGACACCTTCCCAGAAACTCGCCGCGCCCAGCAGCACGCCGTGGCCGCTGGCGCGGAACTCCTCCAGCAGCCGCGGCCGCGGCGCCGTGCCCTGCACGAACAGCGGCCAGGGCACCTTGTGCTGCAGCAGCTCGGCGGCCAGCCGCAGCGCGCGGTGCGAGGTGAACAGCAGAAACGCGCGGCCGCCGGAGGCGTGCAGCACCGGCAGCACCGCCTCGATCACCTGCGCGGTGTAGTCGCGCGCGCCGGGATCGGGCAACGGCGGCGGCAGATAGCACAGCGCCTGCCGCGCGTAGTCGAACGGGCTCTGCAGGCTCAGCGTGCGCGGCTCGTCCAGCCCGAGTTGGCGCGCGAAGTGCTCGAAGTTGCCGGCCACCGACAGCGTGGCGGACGTGTGGATCCACGCCGCCTGGGTGCGCTCGCGCAGGCCACGCATCGGCACGGCCAGATCCAGCGGCGTGGCGTACAGCGCGAAGCCGCGCGGGTAGTGTTCGTACCAGCGCACGTCGCGATCGCCCTGCCCCGCGTCGGCGGCATCGACGATGCGCTCCAGCCGCTCGGCAAACAGCGCGACGCGCTCGTGCAGGTTGGCGAAGCCGCGCGAGCGCTCGGCCTGCGAGGCGAGCAGCTCGACCAGCGTGGCCAGCAGCTCGCGCAGATCGTGCATCGCCGCGGGCACGTCACGGCAGTCCTCCAGCTGCCGGAAGGCGCCGCGCGGCGGCAGCGCGTCCATCGCCAGGCGCAGCCGGCGCAGCGCGTCCTGCAGCGCCTCCAGCGGCTCCAGCAGCAGGCCGATGGCGCCGGTGATGCCACCGCATTCGGCCAGCGCGTCCTGCGCCAGCTCGCTCAGCTGGCGCGCGCTGATGCTCTGCGAGAAGAACTGCCCGGCCAGCTCGGGGATCTGGTGCGCCTCGTCCAGGATGAACGCCGCGGCGCCCGGCAGGATCTCGCCGAAGCCCTCCTGCTTCAGTGCGAGGTCGGCGAACAGCAGGTGGTGGTTGACCACCACGATGTCCGCCTCCTGCGCCTCGCGGCGCGCCTTCACCACGTGGCAGTCGTCGAAGAACGCGCACTCCACGCCGAGGCAGTTCTCCGGCGTGGAGGTGACGCGCGGCCACAGCGGCGACTCCTCCGGCACCTCGGCCAGCTCCATCCGGTCGCCGCGCCGCGTGCGCGCCGACCATGCGCGGATCGTCGCCAGCTGCGCCGCCTGGGTGCGCTCCCACGCCGCGCCCTCGCGCACGGTCTGGTCGAGCCGGTACAGGCACAGGTAATTCGCGCGCCCTTTCAGCAGCGCGGTTTTCAGCCGTGCGCCCAGCACCGAGCGCACCTTCGGCAGGTCGCGGAAGTACAGCTGGTCCTGCAGCGCCTTGGTGCCGGTGGAAATGATCACGCGCTCGCCCGAGAGCAGCGCCGGCACCAGATATGCGTACGTCTTGCCGGTGCCGGTACCGGCCTCGGCGATCAGCGTCTCGCGCCCCGCGATCGCCTGCGCCACCGCCTGCGCCATGCGCTGCTGCGCCTCGCGCGGGGCGAAGTTGGGCAGCTCGCGCGCAAACGGGCCGTCGGCGCCGAGCAGCTCGCCGACGCCGTCGGCAGCCGCCTGATCGAATCCCGTCATCTGCCCAGTATCGCCCAGCGCGCGCGCCCGGCAAACCGCGGCGACTGGCGCGACCGCGCCGGTTGATTCACCATGCGCGAACCATCACCGGGGGAGAACGTCATGACGATCGAAATGCGCATGCTGCTGTGGAGCGTAGTGCTGGGATTGCTGCAGATCGCGCTGGCCGCGATGGGCTCGGTTGCCCAGCGCGGATTGCCGTGGGCCGCCGGCCCGCGCGATGGTGAGGCCAAACTGCTGACCGGCGTGGCCGGGCGACTCAACCGGGCCAGCAGTAATTTCCTCGAGACCTTTCCGTTCTTCGTCGCCGTGGTGCTGGCCGGCTTCGCCCTGCAGCGGCACGACGCGATGACCGCGCTCGGCGCGCAGCTGTATTTCTGGGCGCGGCTGGCCTATGTGCCGATCTATGCGGCAGGCATCCCATACCTGCGCACGCTGGTGTGGGCCGTGAGCATCGTGGGCATCGTGCTGCTGCTGGTTGCTCTGTTCTGACAGCCGCAGCCGGTGGCCGCAGGCGCGCTGCGCGTGCAGCCTTTACCGCGCCTCAGTAGCGCGGAATGCCGGGCTTGTGGCAGCTCTGCACCCACTTGCGCGCGGTGGCGGCGCCGGCCGGGTCGCCGGCCTGCAGGCGCATCTCGACGATGGTCTGTAAGCGTCCGCCCGCCACATCTTCTCCCAGCCCAGCCAGACTGCTTCGATGCGCACCAGTTTTCACGGGAGCGCTGCGATGGGCAGGCGAGGCAAGGTGGGCGGTTTCGGACCGGCGGTGTGGGTGTGGTGGTTGGTCAGTGGGCCGG
>JAJYSM010000036.1 GCA_021793575.1 Pseudomonadota bacterium | reverse complement strand
GCAAACGCCGCCTGTTACCATGCGCGACTTGCTCACGCCGTTTCAAGGAGACCGCCATGCGCGGCCAGATCATCCTCTCGCACGGCTCGGACTCCGGCCCGGACGCCACCAAGGTGAGCGCGCTGGCCGCGCTGGCCGAGACGCTCGGCTGGCGCACGCAGCGACCGGATTACCGTGCCGACGACGCGCGTGGCTACCGCGGTTCGGTGGCGCCGCGCATCGCGCGGCTGCGCGCCACCATCGAGGCACTGGATACGCCGCCGCTGCTGGTGGGTTCCAGCATGGGCGCGTTCGTTTCCGGCCTGGTGTCGCTGGATGTGCCGGTGGCCGGGCTGCTGCTGCTGGCGACGCCGGGCGCGATTTCCGGCCAGGTGCGTGCGTTCGATCTGCGCCGCGGTGTGCCGACGCTGCTGATCCACGGCTGGCGCGACGAGATCTGCCCGCTGGCCGACATTCACGCGTTCGCCGCCCAGCGCCGGCTGCCGTTGCTGGTGCTGGACGACGACCATCGGCTCGGTGCCAGCATGGACGCGATCGCCGCGCAGTTCCGGCAGCTGCTCGATCAGCTGGCGCTCGCCGCATGAATGCGCCTCCCACTCGCGCGTTCTTCGCCACCTGCCCGAAGGGACTGGAATACCTGCTGCGCGACGAGCTCATCGCCATCGGCGCCAGCGACGTGCGCGAGACGCTGGCCGGCGCGCACTTTTCCGGCACGCTGGAAACCGCGTACCGCGCCTGCCTGTGGTCGCGCCTGGCCAGCCGTATTTTGCTGCCGCTGGCCGAGTTCGATGCGGCCGACGACGACGCGTTGTACCGCGGCGTGCAGGCGATCGACTGGAGCGCTCATCTGGCCGTGCATGGCACGTTCGCGGTGGACGCCGGCACCGCGCTGAGCAAGCTCAGCCACAGCCAGTTCATCGGCCTGCGCGTGAAGGATGCGGTGGTCGACCAGTTCCGCCAGCGCGACGGCAACCGCCCCGGCATCGACACCGACGAGCCGGACATCCGCATCAATGTGCGCGTGCGCCGCGACCGCGCCACGCTGTCGCTGGATCTGGCCGGCTCGCCGTTGCACCGGCGCGGCTGGCGCGAAGTGCAGGGTGAGGCGCCGCTAAAGGAAAACCTCGCCGCCGCGATGCTGCTGCGCGCGCAGTGGCCGCAGGTGTATGCCGGCGGCGGCGCGCTGCTTGATCCGATGTGCGGCTCCGGCACGCTGCTGATCGAAGGCGCACTGATGGCGGCCGACGTGGCGCCCGGGCTGCGCCGCGAATATTTCGGTTTCCTCGGCTGGCAGCAGCACGACATCGCGCTGTGGCGCAGCCTGCTGGACGAGGCGAACCGGCGCGCCGAGGCCGGCCTGCGCGCGCTGCGTAGCGGCTTCTTCGGCAGCGACGCCGATCCACGCATGGTGCAGACGGCCAAACGCAATGCGCAGCAGGCCGGCGTGGCCGGCTTCTTCACGCTGGACAAGCAGGACGTGGCGCACGCCGCGCCGCCGCCCGGCGTGACGCACGGCCTGCTGATCACCAACCCGCCGTACGGCGAGCGGCTGGGCGAACGCGCCGAGATGCCGCAGCTGTACCGGGCGCTGGGCGACGCGCTGCGCGCCCGCTTCACTGGCTGGCGCGCCGCCGTGCTGGCCGGCGACGTGGAGCTGGGCCGGGCCATGCAGCTGCACGCGGACAAGCGCTACGTGCTGTACAACGGCGCGCTGGAAACCGTGCTGCTGACGTTCGACCTGAAGCCGCGCGACGAGGCGCCGCGCGTGCTGAAGCCGCTGTCGGCCGGCGCGCAGATGCTGAAGAACCGGCTGGAGAAAAATCTCAGACATCTGCGCAAGCGGCTCACCCGCGAAGGCATCCACTGCTGGCGCGCCTACGACCAGGATCTGCCCGAATACGCCGCCGCCATCGACGTCTATGGCGACACCCGCGGCGACGATCACCTGCACATCCAGGAGTACCGCGCGCCGGCCGACGTGCCGGCCGACATCGCGCGGCTGCGCCTGCGCGAGATCGCGCGCGTCGCCGGCGAGGTGCTGGGCGTGCCGCGCGAGCGCATCGCGCTGAAGACCCGCGAACGCGGCAAGGGCGGCTCCAAGTACGGCCAGATGGATCAGCGCAACGAGTTCATCGAGGTGGACGAAGGCGGCCTGAAATTCCTGGTCAACCTCACCGACTATCTCGACACCGGCCTGTTCCTCGATCACCGGCTGGTGCGCGCAAAAGTACGCGAGCTGGCCGCAGGCAAGTGCTTCCTCAACCTGTTTGCCTACACCGCCACCGCCAGCGTGTACGCGGCGGCCGGCGGCGCGCTGGAAACCACCAGCGTGGATCTGTCGGCGACGTATCTGGAGTGGGCCTCGCGCAATCTCGCCCTGAACGGCTTCAGCGGGTCGAGTCATCGGCTGATGCAGTTCGACGCGCTGGAGTTTCTCGGTCGCGATCGCGGCCATTACGGGCTGATCTTCGTCGACCCGCCGACCTTCTCCAATTCCAAGCGCGCCGAGGATTTCGACGTCCAGCGCGACCACGTCAAGCTGCTGCTGGCTTGCGACGAGCGGCTGACCCGCGATGGCGTGATCGTGTTCTCCAACAACTTCCGCCGCTTCAAGCTCGATCATGAGGGGCTCGCCGAGCGCTTCGCGATCGAGGACTGGAGCGCCCCAAGCATCCCGTTCGATTTCGCCCGCCGCGCCGATATCCACGGCTGCTGGCTGCTGCGGCGGCGCCCCGCGGACGCCGCGGCCAACCCGTGGGACAGCGCCCGCATCAAGAAATAAACCCTTCAGTTCACATTAAGCGCCGCAAGCCGAGCATCCATTCCGTACCAACGGAGAGGTGTCATGACCAAGCGTTTCAGTAGTGCAACCAAACTGGCAGCCATGAGTCTTGCCGTGGCAGCGGCGGTGGCCATGCCGCTCAGCGCATCGGCCGACGGCTGGGGTCGCGGTCACCATGGCGATTATCACGGTGGCTACCACGACGGCTATCGCGGCGGTTACGGCGGCGAGCACGGCGGCGGTCACTGGGAAGGCGGTCGCTGGATCGCTGGCGCGCTGGTCGCCGGTGCGGTGGTCGGCCTGGTCAGCAACGCGCTGCGTCCGGCGCCGGAATACTACGGCCCACCGGTGGTCTACAGCCAGCCGCGTACCGTGTACTACGAGGACGCACCGATCGTCCGCCGCCGCGTGGTGACACGCGAGGTGATCTACAACGATCCGTATCGGACCCGCTACTACGGCGGTGGCGATGATGAGGACGACGGCGATTGATCTCGCCCGATACTTCAACCGATGAACCGAGCCCGGCCCGTGCCGGGCTCTTTCGTTGACGGCTGTCGTACCGTCAGGCATCGGCCTGCTGCTGTGACCGAACGGACATCCAGCTATCACAGGATTTGAACAGTTCGCGCGGCATCCTTGGCCGTCATGTTTTTGAATGATCTCCAGCGTCAGTACCCCGTTGCCGCCGTCGCTTCGTCCACGCCCCCGAGGCGCTCGTGAGGCCGGCTGAGGTCGCCTTCATGCCGGCCGGGCTTGCCACGCGATTCCGGCAGGTGCGGCAGCAAACCGTGGATTTGTGCGCGGGCCTCAGCGCGGAGGATCTGCTGGTGCAGTCGATGCCCGATGCCAGTCCGGGCAAATGGCACCTGGCGCATACCAGCTGGTTCTTCGAGCAGTTCGTGCTGGGCCGCGATGCCGCCTATCGGCCGCCTGATCCGGCCTGGAACTACCTGTTCAACTCCTACTACCAGTCGATCGGACCGATGCACGCGCGCCCGCAGCGCGGGCTGCTGTCGCGGCCCTCGCTGGACGAAGTGCGCGCGTACCGGCAGCGCATCGACGCCGCGGTCAGCGAGCGGCTGGCCAGCGATGACGACCCCGAGCTGGCCGCGCTGGTCGAGCTGGGGCTGCAGCACGAGCAGCAGCACCAGGAGCTGTTGCTGACCGACATCAAGCACGCGCTCTGGTGCAACCCGCTGCGGCCGGCCTACCGCACGGCGCTGGCCGATGCGACGGTGTCGAAGGCGGTGCCGCTGCAGTTTGTCGGCGGTCGCGAAGGCATCGTGGAAATCGGCCACCGCGGCGAAGGGTTTGCGTTCGACAACGAGACCCCGCGCCATCGCACCCTGCTGCAACCGCACGCGCTGGCCAACCGGCCGGTGACCAACGCCGAGTACCTGGCGTTCGTGCGCGAAGGCGGCTATCGCGAGCCGGCCCTGTGGCTGGCCGATGGCTGGGCCACGCTGCAGCGCGACGGCTGGCAGCATCCGCTGTACTGGGACGACGATCTGGCCAGCGAGTTCACCCTCGCCGGTATGCGCGCGCTCGACCCGCACGAGCCGGTGTGCCACCTCAGCTACTACGAGGCGGAGGCATTCGCCCGCTGGGCCGGCGCGCGGCTGCCCACCGAGGCGGAGTGGGAGTCGGCCGCGCACGGCGTGGTCATCGAAGGCAACCTGCAGGAGTCGCAGCGCTTCCAGCCCCGCGCGGCGGTTTCCGGCGACGGCCTGCTGCAGCTGTATGGCGACGTCTGGGAATGGACCGCCTCACCGTACGTGAGCTACCCCGGTTTTCGCCCGCTGCCCGGCGCGCTGGGCGAGTACAACGGCAAATTCATGTGCGGCCCCTGGGTGCTGCGCGGCGGCTCGTGCGCGACCCCGCGCGAGCACCTGCGCGCCAGCTACCGCAATTTTTTTGCACCCCACGCCCGCTGGCAGTTTGCCGGGCTACGACTGGGACAGGATCGATGAACAGTGTGCAAGCCTTTGGCGTGAGCGACGACCGCCGCCCACCGATGAACGATCTGCTCGAAGTGGCCCAGCGCGGCCTCGGCGCCAGCCCCAAGCGGCTGCCGTCGTGGCTGTTCTACGACGAGCGCGGCTCGGCCCTGTTCGAGCGGATCTGCGAGCAGCCGGAGTACTACCTCACCCGCTGCGAACTCGCCTTGATGGACGAGCATGCCGGCAGCATCGCCGATGCCCTGGGCAGCGACGTGCGGCTGGTCGAATACGGCAGCGGGCATGCGCACAAGACCAGCATGCTGCTGCAGCATCTGCATCAGCCGGTGGCCTACGTGCCGGTGGAGATCTCGGCCGATCCGCTGCGGCAGAGCGTGCAGCGGCTGGCGCGCGAGTTTCCCGGGCTGCCGCTGCAGCCGCTCTGCGCGGATTTCAGCAAGCCGCTGCGGCTGCCGATTCCGCCGCGTGCGCCGCGGCGCACGGTGCTGTATTTCCCGGGTTCCACCATCGGCAATTTCGACAACCGCGAGGCGGCTGTGCTGCTGCGCAAGATGCGCAACGAGATGGGCGATGCCGGCGGCATCCTGATCGGCGTCGACCTGAAAAAGGAGACCGCGCTGATCGAGGCGGCCTACAACGACCGCGCCGGCGTCACCGCCGAGTTCACCCTCAATATGCTGGTGCGCCTGAACCGCGAGATCGGCAGCAATTTCGAGCTGTCCGGGTTCGGCCACCGCGCCCACTACAACCCGATGGCCGGCCGCATCGAGACGCACATCGTGAGCCGCCGCGCGCAGCAGGTGCGGATCGGCCGCGCCAGCGTGGCATTGCGCGAAGACGAGGCCATCCAGGTCGAATACAGCTGCAAGTATTCGCTGGAGGACTTCGCCGCGCTGGCCGCCAAGGCCGGTCTCGCCGTGCTGCGCGTGTGGACCGACGCGCAGCGGATGTTCAGCGTGCAGTACCTGGTGCGCGCCAGCATGGTGGCGCGCTGAGTCAGCGCGTCACCGACAATTACTTGACGCCGTACAGCGCGCGCACGTCCGCGGTCAGCGCGGCCTGGCTGTCGGGGCGTGCGTAGAACATGTGACCGCCGGGATATTCCTTCACCTGCACGCGGGCGGGATCGCCCATCGCCGGCATCTGGTCGACGATCAGCACCGAGGCCATGAACGGGCAGGACAGGTCGTCCCAGCCGTGCGCGATCAGTACGTGCAGGTCCGGATCGTTCGCCACCGCCTCGCGCAGCTGTGCCACCGAGCCCAGGTTCGCGTCCTTGTCCTTGTGCCACATGCGGTTCACTGCATAGCTCAGCGCGTTGTAGCGGCCGTCATACTTCCAGCCCACCGTGCGGGTGACGAAGTTGACCATCGCGGTGGTGGTCGGCGCGACGATGCTGTTGAGGATCGGGTCGCCGGTCATCTGCCGCGGCGCATACGGGAACGGATCCCAGGCGGTGACGTTGGAGTCGTAGCGGCTGCCCAGCTTGCCTTCGGCGCGGTACACCTCGCGCAGGTAGGCCTGGGTTTCCAGCCGGCCGCCGGAGCGCTTCACGAACAGCGGATCGAGTCCGGTCAGCGCGGTGACCTTGCTGATCATCGCGTCGGTGGCGGCCGGATTGGAACGGCCCTGCATCAGCGCGCTGGCGTAGGTGGTGCGCGTGTAGTCGATGATCGGCGCCATCGCGGCGGCGGTCAGCTGGTGCTCGCGCTCCAGGTGCGCGGCGGCGATCGACGGTAGCGTGAGCATCCACGGCAGCGGCGACACGTTCTCGTCTTCGGAGGCGGCCGGGTCGAGGTAGGGCGACAGCAGCACCACGCCGTTCATTGCCACGCCGAGCTGGGTTTGCAGGTAGTCGGTGATGCGCGGGCCGCGGAAGCCGCCGTAGCTCTCGCCCACCAGGTACTTGCGCGAGGTCATGCGGCCGTTCTTCACCAGCCAGTCGTAGACGATGCGCGAGAGGTACTTGATGTCGCTGTCGGTGCTGTAGAACTCCTTGATGGCCTCCTTGTCGTCGACCAGCGCGCGGCTGTAGCCGGTGCCGATCGGGTCGATGAACACCAGGTCGGTGAAGCCCAGCCAGGTGCCGGGGTTGTCGTGCAGGGTGGCCGGCTGCGACGGGCTGTCGCCCGCGACGCCGAAGTCGACCTTCTTCGGCCCGATCGCGCCGAAGTTCAGATACACCGAGGAAGCGCCGGGGCCGCCGTTGAGCGCGAACGTTACCGGCCGGTCCTTGCCGGGCACGGTGTAGGCGGTGAACACCACCTCGCCGGTGATGTCGCCCTTCTCGTTGCGCACCGGCAGCGAGCCCACCGTGACCGTGTACGTCAGCGTCTTGCCAGCCACCGTGGTGGACTGGCTTACGTGCGCGTCGGCCGGCAGCGGCGGCAGATGGAAGCCGTGGCTGTCGGCGGCGGCGTCCTTCGTGGGTGGCGGCTTGTGGGCATCGGCGGCCATCGCCGTGCCGTGGAATCCAGTCAGCACCAGGGCGGCCAGCACCGCCGTTTGCAGGGACTTGCGCACGGATCTTCCTCGCGGATCAAAGACGCCAGCGTACCCGTGTGAGGCGCGATCGGACTGTGCTTAAAGGCATGGATGCGGGCTGCCTCGTCGGCAGAGACCTCAGTGCTGCGCCAGCGCCGCTTCCACGAAATGCCGCAGCTGCGCCGCGTTCAGCGCGCCGGATTGGCGGGCGATCTCCCGCCCCTGGCGCAGCAGCACCAGCGTCGGGATGCTGCGGATGTTGAAGCGCTGCGCCAGCTGCGGTTGCGCCTCGGTATCGAGTTTGGCCAGCCGCAGGCGCGGCTCGAACTGCTGCGTGGCCTGCACGAACACCGGCGCAAAGCCGACGCACGGCCCACACCACGGTGCCCAGAAGTCCACCAGCACCGGCAGATCGCCGCGCGCCGCCACGGCGTCGAAATTCGCCGCGGTGAGCGCCACCGGGTGACCGTCGAACAGCGGCTGCTTGCAGCGGCCGCAGGTCGGATGCTCGCCCACCCGCGCACCCGGCACGCGATTGAGCGCGCCGCAGTGCGGGCAGGGGATGGCCAGAGAGGTACTCATGACGGCAGGCTCCGCGTGCGGGACATGCCATCCAGATGGCGCTGCCAGGCATGGAAACAAGAGCGCATCGCCACGCCAGCGACCTCGGCGTGCCGCGGTTACGGTGTCGCCGCCGCGATGTGCGGGTGCCGCTGCCGCCGCTGCCACAGATGAATCGGCAGCCCGGCCGCCAGCAGCAGCAGGCCCCACAGCAGCGACTCGGCGCCGGTGCCGACCAGCGCCCACAGCGCGTACAGCAGGGCGCCGATGGCGACCAGCCGGCGCAGCCAGCTCGCCGGCGTGTCGATGCGCCACCACGCCAGCATGCTCACCACGTACGGCAATAGCGTGGTGGCGGTGGACAGCAGGATCGAAAAGGTGAACAGCGCGACCAGCGAGCGACTGAAGTTGGCGACGATCAGCGCGCTCGCCAGCACGCTGCTGAGCAGCAGCCCGAACCACGGCGTGCCGTGGCGATCCAGCCGCGCGAACGCGCGTGGAAACAGCCCGTCCAGCGCCGGCGCCAGCGGCGTCTGTGCCTGCAGCATCACCCAGCCGTTGAGTGCGCCGAAGCAGGACACCGTCGCCACCACCGCCAGGCCGAGCCCGGCGGCCGGCCCCCACAGGCGGCGGGCCGCCTCGACCATCGGCGCCGCCGAGCGGTGCAGCACCTCGGCCGGCAGCAGGCCGATCACCACGGTGCAGGCGAGCATGGTGGCGAGCCCCGCAATCAGCATCCCGATCACCGTGGCGCGCGGCACCGTACGCTGCGGATCGCGCACCACGCCGGTTGGCACGGTGGCCGCCTCCAACCCCAGCAGCGCCCACAGTGTGAGCGCCGCCACCGAGGTGGTGACGTCGAGCAGCGGCGCGCCGCTGGGATTGAACGGCCGGTAGGCCCCGGCATGGATCCAGCCCACGCCGATCACCCCGAACAACAGCAGCGGCACCAGCTTGAGCAGGGTGGTCAGCAGCTGCACGCGGCCCGCCTCGCGCACGCCGGCCAGGTTCACCGCGGTGCAGACCCACAGGGCGCCGAGCGCGCAGGCGGCGCCGCGCAGCGGCGTGGCCGTGGCCTGCGGCCACACGCCGCCGAGGCTGCCGGCGAACGCCACCGCAATCGCCGCATTGCCGACCCAGGTGCCGACCCAGTAGCTCCACGCCACCATGAAACCGGTGCTGTCGCCGAACGCGCGCCGGGCGTAGCCGTAGGCGCCGCCGTGGTTGCGCACCACCTGCGCCAGCCACGCGTACACCAGCGCCAGCAGCAGCGCGCCGCCCAGCGTGAGCGCCCAGCCGAGCAGGCTGGCCGCGCCGTACGGCGCCAGCGTGGCCGGCAGCAGGAACACGCCCGAGCCGATCATGTTGCCGACCACCAGCGCGATCAGCGTCCACTGCCCGAGGGCCCGCGTGTCGCGACTCATGCGCGCAGCGACGACTCGCGATAGGCGCCGCGCAGCAGCTCGTGGAAGTGATGCACCGCGTTCTCGCGCAGCGGATTCAACCGGCCGGCCTCGTACGAGCCCGACGCCAGCCCGCGCTGCACGTCCTCGCAGATCGTCACGTCCTCCTGCTGCACCTCGTCGCTGAAGGCAATGTCCTGTGCGCGGCGTGCCATCGCCGCGGCACCGACGTCGACGGCGTAGTAGAAGTCGAACTCCACGCGGCAGCGATCCACTCCCAGCGGCAGCACGCGGTTGGTCTGCAGCCGGCCGGGCAGGATATTCAGCATCGCGTTCGGATACAGGAAGTAGTACAGCGCCTCGCCGCTGCCGTAGAGCTCGGCGGCGCTCTCCAGCGGACTGAACTGGAACGAATGCCACGCCGCCGTCTCGGTGACGTAGCTGCGGTAGTCGAGCACGCTGTTGAGGCCCGGATGGATGTGCGGCACGTGGTAACCCTCCAGGTAATTGTCCACGTACACCTTCCAGTTGCACGCCACCTCCCAGCTGGCGCGATGGTGGAACTCGAAGCCGGCCAGCGCGCGCTGTGGCCCCAGCCGCGCGTCGATGCCGGCCACGAACGCGTCGAACGGCGGCGCCTCGCCGGTGGCCACGAACACCAGCCCCTGCCACAGCTGCACGCGCACTTCCGGCAGGCGGATCGCGTCCGGGTTGAAGTCCGCCGTGCGGCCCATCTCCGGCGCGCCGCGCAGCACGCCGTCGAGCCCGTAGGTCCAGCCGTGGTAGCGGCAGCGCAGCGCGGTGGCGCCGCGGCCGTCGCAGCTGGCGATCGGCCCGGCACGATGCCGGCACACGTTGTGGAACGCGCGGATGGTCTGCGCGTCACTGCGCACCACCAGTAGCGGCAGCCCGGCGATCGCGCTCACCACATGGTCGCCCACTCCGCTCAGCTGCGACTGATGGCACACCAGCTGCCAGCTGCGCGCGAACACCGCAGCGGCATCCAGTGCCGGCATGCGCGGGTCGGTGTAGAACCGCGCCGACAGCGCCAGCGCATGGTCGAGCGGCTGCGCGGCAAGCACAGCGGGAGCAAGCAGGTCAGGCATGACGGGCGCCGGTCGGATGCGATGGGGGGAGTATTGATCGCCGGCCTGCCCACGGGAAGGGGCGGCTTGCACGGACAGTGCAAACCTCGTCGCTTGCCGCAAGGCAGGCTGACCGGGGCCGCCGCAAACGCCCCGCTGCAGAGCGACTTCAGTCGCACCGAGCCCTGGTCATAGGCGCGCGGGCACTTGGGCCATGATGTGTTCGGCGATCGCGGTGATGGTGAGCGATGGATTGACACCCGGGTTGGCGGAAACGACCGAGCCATCACACACCAGTGCGTTGCGGTAACCGAACAGGCGCCCGCTGGCGTCGATGACACCGGTGGCGGCATCGACGCCCATCACCGCACCGCCCAGGATGTGCGCGGTGGAGGGGATGTCCAGCAATTGTTCGGTGAGCAGGGTGAAGGGCTTGCCCTTGATCTCCTGCGCATACAAACGCGCCAGCACTTCGGCGCGCGGGATGTGTGCCTGCGGAGCCGGGCCGACGTCCAGCTCCGTGCGCAGGCGGCCCGTCCGACCCAGACGCAGACGCAGGGTGGAGTCCAGATGCTGCATGAACAGCAGCACCTGGCTGCGCTGCGCCCAGTTGCCGACGGTGAAGATGCGGGCGTATTCGCGTGGGTGGCGGGCCATCTCGCGCACCATTCGGCCCAGCCGCATCCAGGCGTTGCGGCCGTAGGCCATCGGCAGCATGCCCAGCCGCCAAGTGCCCGAGCCGGCACCGTAGCGCACCGGCTCCAGGTGGCTGTCCGGGTCGGTATGCAGCACCGAGCCGATGGCGATGCCCTGCGAGAAGTCCTCGGTCTTGTCGGCAGTGGTGACGGCAATCAGGCACTCGTTGTTGGTGCGGATGTCGCAGCCCACCCGATCAGACAGATGTGGCATCGCGCCCGCCTTCAATTGAAGCAGCAGTTTGACGGTGCCCAGCGCGCCGCCGGCGAACACGATGCCCCGGGCTCTCAGCGTGCGCCGTCTGGGCCACCAGCAGGTCGAGTCGCGCACCTGCACCGCGTAGCCGCCGCGGCCATGCGGCCCCAGCGGGCGCACCCCGCAGACCTCGGTTTCGGCCAGGACGCGTGCGCCCACGGCCTGCGCCAGGTACAGGTAGTTCTTGTCCAGCGAGTTCTTGGCGTTGTGCCGGCAACCGGTCATGCAGGCGCCGCAGTGTTCGCATGGCGCGCGCGGTGGGCCGGCGCCGTCGAAGTAGGGGTCGGCCACGGTCTGCCCCGCTTCACCGGGTGCTCGGGCAAAAAAGATGCCGACTTTTGCGGGATGGAATTCCTCCTCGCGCCCGATGCGCCGGGCGACACGCTCAAGCGCCTGGTCGCCGGGCCCAAGCCGTGGGTTGAATCCCGCGCCAAGCATGCGGTACGCGGTGTCGTAGTGCGGTTGCAGGACGCGCGCCCAGTCATTCAGCGACGCCCAGCTGCCGGAGTTGAAGAATGCCTGCTTGGGTACCGGCAGGGTCGCCGCATAGACCAGCGAACCGCCGCCCACGCCGACGCCGGACAAAATGGCGATGTGCCGAAAAATGGTCACTCGCATGATGCCCGTGAGCTTGAGCGTCGGAATCCAGAGCCAGCGTTTGAGGTTCCAGGTGCTCCGGGCGAAGTCGCCCTTGTCGTACCAGCGTCCCTTTTCGACGACCAGCACCGTGTAGCCCTTTTGTGCCAGGCGCAGCGCACTGACCGAGCCACCGAAGCCGCTGCCGATCACGATGTAGTCGTAGGTCGCGCCCGTGGTGGCTGTGTCGTCGTCTTCGTTCATGCGGGCAGGCTCTCAACGTCCATCGAATTTCGGGTAGTTGGTGATGTGGCGGATCGTGCGATACAGCGGCGCCAGGCGCGAATACAGCTTCACGTACACCTCGGCGTACAGTCGGTGGTAGAGCCGGGCGCGCTCGGGGTCGGGCTCGAACACCTGGCCGGTGCGGCTCATGTGTGCCTGCGCTGTTGCATGGTCGGGATAGAGACCGGCGCCCACAGCGGCATTGATGGCCGCGCCCAGGCCGGACGTCTCGAAGGTGTGCGGTCGCTCGGCGGGGAGACCGAAGATGTCCGCCGTGAGTTGCATGATGCGGTCACTTTGCGAGCCACCGCCGCTGACCTTCAGGCGGCGGATCTTCACCCCATTGCGTTTTTCCAGGCGTCCGGCTGCTTCGCGCAAGGCGTAGGCGATGCCCTCGATGATGGCGCGGTACATGTGCGCGCGCGTGTGCACGTCGCCGAAGCCGATCATCGCACCCTTGGCCTCGGGTCCTGGAATCTTCACCCCCGGATTCCAGAACGGTTGCAGGATCAGCCCCATGTTGCCGGGTGGCGTTTGCTCCAGCATTTTCTCGAACAGCACTTCAGGGGCCACGCCCTGGGCCTCGGCTTCCATGACCTCCTTGGTCGCGAACTGTTCCTTGAACCAGTTGACCATCCAGTAACCGCGCTGGACCATGATCTCGCTGTTGTAGCGGCCTGGCACCGCCGCCGGGTACGGCGGCACGAAGGGGATCGGTTCGACGTAGCGGTCGTTGTAGGTGTTGATGGTGGCGGTGGTGCCGTAGCTCAGGCTGGCCACGTCGGGCGTCCAGGCCCCGGATGCCAGCACCTCGCACGCTTTGTCGGCCCCGGAGGCGACCACCGGCAGTCCCGCGGGAATGCCGGTATGGGCCGCGGCATCGGCGCTGATCTGCCCCATGATACGGCCAGCCGGCACCAGTTCCGGCAACACCTCGCGGCGGACCGCGAACAGCTTCCACTTGAGGTCACCGGGCCGCGCCCATGCCTGGCGCTTGCTGTCGAAGGGCACGTAGCCGACTTGGGCGCCCACCGCATCACAGACGCGGTCAGTCAGCCTGAAGTTGAGATAGCCCGACAGGAACAGGAAGTGCCTGGTTTGCCGCCAGACCTCGGGCTCGTCGACGGCCAGCCAGTTGCATTCGGCCTTGGACTGGAAGTAGCGGATCGATGTGCGCTGGCCGACGATGCGCAGCCCGGCTTCCAGCCACCAGGGCAGCGGGGGATGCCGATGGGTGCGGCGCTGGTCCAGCCACACGATCGCCGGGCGCAGCGGCCGTTTGTGTTCATCCAGACATACGGTGACGGTGCGCTGGGTGGTCAGCGACATCGCGACGATGCCGGCTTTCAGCGCCGGCTGCGCCTGCCACAGTTGCTGGCAGGCCATGCAGAGGTGGGTCCAGTAGTAGTCGCAGTCCTGTTCGGCCCAGCCAGGCTGACGCGAGAAATAAGGTTGGATGTGAACCTGCGACTTGGCCACCAGTTCGCCGCGCCGGTCGAACACCATGGCGCGCACGCTTTGCGTGCCGCAATCGATGGCCAGCAGCAGCGCTTCGCCGGGAGCACTCATGGAGACGGGCCCGCGGGCACGCCATGGCAACGCCCGATCAATTCGCCATAGCGCGCCACTTCCCCGGCCCACTGGGCATCGCTCCAGCGCAGTTCCTGGCGCACGATGCCGGTGAGCCTGGGCAGTATTGCGGCGGCGCCGTCACGCAGCAGCAGCCCCAGGCGCGTTCGCCGCAGCAGCAGGTCGTCCAGGTGAACCACCGCTTCAGCGCGGCACGCCCAACGCAGTTCGGCCCAGCTGGTGGCGGTGTTGGCGATGGTGGCCAGTTCGCCATCCAGCGCGCAGGCACGGACATCCGCCGCGTCGGCGCCAAAGCGGGCGATCCAGCGGGCCTGGCGCTCGTCCGGAAGGTCGCGCAGCGCTTCCAGAACGGCCGCGGGGGGTTTGGCGAGCAGCGGCACCGCGGCGCTCGCATGTTTCAGCGCCACCACGCGATGGCCGGTCAGCCGCAAGGCCTGCAGTGCCGTCGATCGGAACGTGGTGAGTTTGCCGCCGGTCACGCTGATGAGCCCGTCCTCCTCGATGACGAGGTGCTCGCGTCCCTCCCTGGACGGATCAACCGCGTGTCCGGACGATACCACCGGACGCACGCCGGACCAGGTCGATACCACATCGCGCGCCCCCAGGCCCAGCGCGGGAAACTGGGTCTGCAGCGCCTTGAGCAGATAGTCGAACTCGGCCCGCGTGATGCCGGGTTCGCGGTTCAGGTCTTCGTGATGGTCCAGGTCGGTGGTGCCGACCAGCGTCATGCCTTCCCACGGCAGCGCGAACACCGGTCGGCTGTCGTCAGGATGGAAGAAGGCCACGGCCTGCGCCACCGGCAGCCGCCAGGCAGGCAGGAGCAGATGGCTGCCACGCAAGGGACGCAGCTTGGGCGCGCGCCCGAGCGTGCCGCGCAGCACGTCAGCCCACACGCCGGTGGCATTGATCACGCAGCCGGCGCGCAACCCGAAGCGCGCGCCGCTCACCACGTCGCGTAGCGTTGCGCCATCCACGCCGCCGGCAGCGCGCGTCAAGTCGTCGGCGGCCACATAGTTCACCGTCAGGGCGCCCAGGCTGCGTGCCTCGGCCAGCACCCGCAGCACCAGCCGTGCATCGTCGGTCTGCGCATCCAGGTAGGACCAGCCGCCCTGCAGTCCGTGTGGGTCGAGCATGGGCAGCTGCTGCAGCAGCGCCGGGGTACCGAGCCATCTGCGCGAGCGCGCGCCGGCCACGGCGTCGTAGATCGCCAGGCCCACCCCCAGCCACCGGCGGCCATGCCTGTCGCCGTTGCGCACGGGCAGCACGAAGCGCAGCGGCCGCACCAGACCGGCGCTGTCGCGCAGCAGGGCATTGCGCTCATGCACCGATTCGCGCAGTAGCCCGAACTGGCCCTGGGCGAGGTAGCGCAGGCCGCCGTGCACCAGCTTGGACGAACGCGACGAAGTGCCGCTGGCGAAGTCGCGCGCCTCGACCAGGGCCACCCTGGCGCCGGCGCGCGCCGCTTCAAGCGCGATGCCTGCACCCGTGATGCCGCCCCCGAGGACCAACAGGTCAGGCGCGGGGCCGCCGCGCAGCGTGGCGAGGTCGACCTCGCGGTTCATGCACCGCGCGCCGGCAGCAGGTTGCCCGAGTCCATTACGCCGTGCGGATCGAAATGGTCAATCATGGCTTGCAGGCCGCTCATGCCCACCCGGCTCTTCTCGGCGGCGAGGTATCCGGCGTGGTCCTTGCCCACGCCATGCTGGTGGGTGATGGTGCCACCATGGCGCACGATGGCCGCGCTGACGGCCGCCTTGAGCGCCGTCCAGCGGATCCATGCGTCGTCGAAGTCGGCGCCGATGCGGAACACGAAGGTGGAATAGACGCTGGAGCCCTGGGCATAGACATGCGACAGGTGCGTGTAGGCGTGGCACCGCTCGCCGTGGGCAGCGAGCGCCTCGCGCCCGGCCGCCTCCATCGCCTGCATCATGGCGGGCACGTGCGGCCAGTCGACGGCCGTCTCCATGGTGTCCACGGCGTAGCCCGCCGCCCATAGCGCGTTGCGCAGGTACACACCCTTGAAACGGTTGGCCTGCCATTTCTTGCCCAGCAGAGTGCCAGTGGACACGCCGCCGTGCTGCCGCACGATGGCGCCGGCCTGCGCAGCCATCGCCCGCACCTGCGCGCTCGAGCCGGTGAAGCCGAGCATCAGCAGCACCTTGTCCTGTCTGCAGCCGCGCAGTGCCAGGTAACGTTCAAGCCAGCTGATCGCGGTTTCATGGCCCGCCAGACGCAGCGTCGTCAGCGTCTCGAGCGGATTGGCCAGACGCAGCAATGACAAGCCCAGCCTGGCTTGCGCCAACTCGCGCACGGCCGCTTCGCCCTGCGTCCAGCCGGGCAGGAAGATGCCGGTGAAATGCTCGTGTTCGGGCAATCGACTCACCCGCATCGTGGCCTCGGTGAGCACGCCCAGGCGGCCTTCCGAACCGAGCGCCCATTCACGCAGGTCCGGCCCGGCAGCGGAGGCCGGAAACGTGGGAATGTGCAGTGTGCCGGTCGGCGCTTCCAGCGTGCCGCCCGCGAACAGGGCTTCGATGCGCCCGTAGCGCGCCGACTGCTGCCCCGATGATCGCGTGGCGATCCAGCCGCCCAGCGTCGCGTACTCGAAACTCTGCGGGTAATGGCCGAGCATCCAGCCTTGCGCGCGAAGTTGCGCTTCGAGGTCCGGCCCGGCAACGCCTGCCTCAAAGGTGGCCAGTTGGGCCAGCGGATCCAGCCGCAGCAGACGCCGCAAACGCTCCAGCATCATGGTCAGCATCGGCCGCCCGGACGGTGGCGGGCGCAAGTGCCCGACGACGCTGGTGGCACCGCCGCAAGGTACCACCACGGCACCTGCCTGATGCGCCCAGTCCAGCAGTTCGCGCACCTGGCCGGTACTCTCGGGCCAGGCCACGCCATCGGTCACCGGCCCGATGCGCCCGAAGCGCAATCGCAGCCAGTCACCCAGGCTGTGCCCGAAGCTGGCGCGCAATCGCGCCTGCGCGTCGGTGCTGATCAGTGGATGGGCAGGCAATCGTGAAGTCTGCAGCCGCACCTGGTTCAGCGCCGCTTCGAGTGCGGCGTCGGCCGGCGGCGACGGATCGCCGACGTGGACACGCAGGAAGTCGAGCGCGCCCGCATGCAGCCAGGTCTCGACGCCGTCGTCACCCCACCCGTTCCAGCGCCGCATGTCGATATTCCCCGGTTGTCACCCTGCCGTGGAGCTTAACAAGAGCAACCCGCGCCGGCTTGTGCGCCGACGACGGCGTGCTTGTGTTTGCGCGCCATGCCCGCGCATCCAGCGCCAGCCGCAGCATCCCGGAACAGAGTCGCTACGACCGCGCTTGCTGTGCCGCGCGCCACGCCGCCGGCGTGGTGCCAAACCACGCGCGAAACGCATGGTTGAAATTGCTCTGCTGGCCAAACCCGAGCAGGAAGGCAATCTCGGTCAGCGCCAGACTGCGATCGCCGAGGTATTGCTGGGCCAGCTCGCGCCGGCTCGCATCGAGAAGGTCCGAAAAACTAGCATCGGCTTCCGCCAGCTTGCGCTGGAGGGTGCGTGCCGACAAGCCCAGGGCCCGGGCCACCTCCGGCAGGCGCGCGGCATCGTGCGTCAGCAGTGCCTGGATGCGTGCGCGCACGGCCTGCACGATGGGCTGTTCCTGGGCTTCGCGCTGGCGCGCGAGCAGGCGCTGCTCGGCGGTGCGGGTGAGCTCGCGGAACAGGCTGGTGTCGGCGTTCAAAACGGACACGTCGAGCACCGCGGCCGGGAAGCGCGCCTCGGTCACTGCGACACCGAAGCGCACCGGCACACCGAGTTCGCGCTGATAGTCCGCAAGCGGCACCTCCATCGGCCGGGCGTGCACGAAGGCGACATCGATCACGGGCACCGGCGCGCCGGCCAGCCAATTCGCGAAGGCGTGAATGCCGGCCATGACGCTTTCGCTCAAATGGCGCGCCCCGGCGACGGCCAGCCACGGCGAATGCCAGCGGTAGTGCGCCACGCCGTCGTATTCGGCGACTTCGGAACGGCCGAGGTCGTGCGCCAGCCCTTCAAAGCGCAGCGTCTGCTGGATGACCGCACGAAAGTCTGCGCAGGTGCACAGCACGAGGCCGTAGCTGGCAAACGTAGGCAGCCGCATGCGCTGGCCCACGTGGATGCCGAAGAAGGGGTCGGCGAGCTGCGTCGCCGCTGCATCGAGCAGCGCGACATAGCCCTGCACCGGGATGCTCTCGGGCAGACACTCGTGCAGATCGCCCAGGCCGCAGGCCTGACCCAGGCGCTGCATGTCGGCGCCGGCCTGGCGTGCGGTCTCGACCGCTGTCTTCGCATAGGCGCCCGTGACGCGGGCGCGAGCCAGCGACGGCAGCGTGGTCAAGGGATCTACAGGATTGTCGAGTTGCACGAGGTCGGCCGGAAAACGGAAAAATCGTACGCCGCAGAGCTCGTTGCGACGCCCTGATAACCGCTGGTATGGCTACGCCATGGCGGCGAAAAAAGCCGTGCGGGTAGTGCCGTTGAAGGTAGTGAGGCGGGGTACCAAAGCTTGCCGAGTACCCGTCGCCCGGATCATATCCGGCATTGAAACCATGCGGGTAAAGCCTGGCGGGTAAAGCTTGCTGCCGTGCGCGTCAGGACGCGGGCGGCAGCGGGGTTCCCCGCAAGTGCTCGTATTTTCCGGTTGGCAAATCGAGTCCGCCGCCAGGCTGCGCGGCGGCGCATAACCGGTCAACATCGGGTTGGGGTGCCCGGTCATGGCCTGGTGGGCTCTCCCGCAGCCAATGGCTCAGCCAACCGTCCGCGGCACGAAGCGCAGCGCCACCGAGTTCATGCAGTAGCGCAGGCCGGTGGGGCGCGGGCCGTCGTCGAAGACGTGGCCAAGGTGGCTGTCGCAGCCGGCGCAGCTGATCGCGGTGCGATCCATGCCGAAGCTGGTGTCGCTGAGCTGGATCACGTTGCGCGCCGCGATCGGCTGCCAGAAGCTCGGCCAGCCGGTGCCGGAGTCGAACTCGGTGGCCGCGTCGTACAGCGCGGTGGCGCAGGCGACGCAGCGGAACAGGCCTTTGGCGCTGGGCTTTTCATGCGGGCCGCTGAAGGCCACCTCGGTGCCGTCGCGACGCAGTACCTCGAACGCCGCCGGCGACAGCCGCTGCCGCCATTGCGCGTCGCTCAGCACCAGCCGGGGCACTTCGCGCGCGCCGAGGTCGCGGCCGTCGTCGCCGAAGATCTCCAGCAGCACCTTGCCCGGCTTGCCCACCGGTTTGCTCTCGGCAGCGCGGGCGGCGAACAGCCGCGGCGCCAGCAGCCCGCCGCCGGCCAGCAGCAGGGCGCCACCGGCCAGCGAGGCGCGCACGAAGCGGCGGCGGTCGGCGGCGAGGGTTTCATCAAGGCGTGACATGGGCATCTCCGTGGGATACATGGGCCATTCGCGGCGCGGATGCGCCGGGTTACCTGCGTGCTCGCCGCGCAGTGCAACTGCATGGTCACAGGGAAATACGGCGTAACCGCTCGGCCGGATGCGGCGAATACCGATCGGGACTTGCCGATCCGGAGCGCCCGTGCCGCAAACCTTGACCGTCACCGGCTTGATGGGCCTAGGATGTCGCCATCCGACGTGGACGAGTGCCGAACCGACCGTGCAAGCCGACGCTTCCGCCGCCAGCGCCAGCGAATCGCCCGACCAGCGTCGGGCGGCATGGATGGCGGCGGCCCAGGCCGGCGATCGGCGCGCCTACGAGAAGGTGCTGGCCGATTCGGTGGGCTTGATCCGCGCGGCGGCGCGGCGGCAGGGCGTGGCGCTCGATCGGCTGGATGACGTGGTGCAGGAAACCCTGATCACCGTGCACCGCGTGCGCCACACCTATGATCCGACCCGCTCGTACGACACCTGGCTCAGCGCCATCGCCAGCCGCCGTGCCATCGACGCGCTGCGCAGCCGCGGCCGCCGCGACAGCCGAGAGCTGCACGACGAGTTTGCCATGGAGACGCACGCCGGGCCGGACGACGCCAGCGCCGCCGCCGAACAGCTGCAGCGCGCGCAGCGGCTGCATGCGGCGATTGCCCGGCTGCCGCCGGGCCAGCGCGAGGCGGTGGAACAGCTGGGCCTGCGCGAGCATTCGCTGAGCGAGGCGGCCGAACTCACCGGCCGCAACAGCGGCGCCCTCAAGGTCAACCTGCATCGGGCGCTGAAGGCGCTGCGCGGCCATTTTCACGGAGAGCCCTGAGCGCCATGTCCGAGCCACGATCGCACGCTGTCCTGATCGACCGCCTCGGCACCGGGCTGGTACCGGTGCGCCGGCTGCCGCCGCCCGCGCTGCGCGCGCTCGGCTGGCTGCTGGTGGTGGGCGCGATCGCGGTCGTGCTGTCGATGCATTACGGCCTGGCCGGCATGCTGCAGCGCTGGGCGGCGGCACCGGATCTGAAGTGGGCCGGCATGGGCGCGGTGATCACCACGATCACCGCGGCGTGGGCGGCCTTTGCGCTGGGCGTGCCCGGGCGACCGGCGGCATGGGCATGGCTGCCGCTGCCGGGCATGCTGCTGTGGATCGGCGCCAGCGGCTTCGGCTGCCTGCGCAGCTGGATCGCGCCGGGCACCGAGGTGGCCGGCATGCATCAGTCGGTCGACTGCCTCGTCTTCATCGTCAGCTTCTCGATCCCGCTGTCCGCGCTGATGATCGTGCTGCTGCGCCGCGCCTGTCCGCTGCGACCGGTGCTGACCGCGGTGATGATCGGTCTGGCCAGCGCCGCGGCCTCGGCCAGCCTGCTGGAAATCTGCCACGCCTACGACGCGGCGGCGACCGATCTGCTGACGCACGCGGCGGCGGTGGCGCTGGTGGTGGCCGTGAATGCCGCGATGGGCGGGCGGCTGCTGTCACGGGTCTGATCCGTTGCATCAACCAACGGTGTTTTCGGCTGACTGCCATACACGCAGCAGCGAGGCGCGTAGCGGCATCCATAGTGGGAGCGACTTCAGTCGCGATGCCCCTGCTGTGATGTATATCGAAGCGCAAAAGCATCGCGACTGAAGTCGCTCCCACTGGTTGCTGCGTCAATCGCGGAAATTGTCGAACTGCAGCGGCAGCTCCACCTCGGTCTGGCGCAGCACCGCCATCGCCTGCTGCAGGTCGTCGCGCTTCTTGCCGCTGACGCGCAGCTTGTCGCCGTTGATTTGCGCCTCGACCTTCAGTTTGGCTCCTTTCAGCGCGGCCACCAGCTGCTTCGCCACCGGCTGCTCGATGCCCTGCTTCACGGTGATCTTCTGGCGCGAGCCGGCCAGATTGGTCTCGGGGTCGGCCAGCTCGAGCGCGCGGGTGTCGATCTTGCGCGCCACCAGCCGGCCGCGCAGGATGTCCAGCATCTGCTGCAGCTGGAACTCGCTGGGCGCGATCTGCGTGATCACGAAACCGTCCAGCGCGAAGCTGGCGTCGCTGCCCTTGAAGTCGAAGCGGGTGGTCAGCTCGCGGTTGGCCTGGTCGACCGCATTGGTCAGCTCGTGCTTGTCGACTTCGGAAATCACGTCGAAGGAGGGCATCGCGGCATGCTCGGGGTAGGCGGTGGGCCAGTGTAAGCGATGCCGCGCCGGGCCGCGGGTGATAATGCCGCGCTGCAGGCCCCCGTCCATGGCGTTGATCGAATGAAGACAGATGTGCTGATCATCGGCGCCGGCGCGGCCGGGCTGATGTGCGCGATCGCCGCCGGCCAGCGCGGCCGCCGCGTGCTGGTGGTCGATCACGCCAACCGGCCGGGCAAGAAGATCCTGATGTCCGGTGGCGGCCGCTGCAATTTCACCAACACCGGCACCACGCCGGCGAACTTCCTGTCGGCCAACCCGCACTTCGCCAAGTCCGCGCTGGCGCGCTACACGCCGTGGGACTTCATGGCGCTGGTGGAAAAGCACCGCATCGCGTATCACGAGAAGGAGCTCGGCCAGCTGTTCTGCGACGACAGCTCCAAGCAGATCGTGCGCATGCTGCTGGACGAGTGCGCCGCCGCCGGCGCCAGCCTCGAAACCAGCTGCGCGGTGCAGCGCGTACGCAAGACGCCGGAGGGTTTTGGCGTACTCACCGCGCGTGGCGAGGTGCACGCCGAGGCGCTGGTGATCGCCAGCGGCGGCCTGTCAATTCCCAGCATGGGCGCCAGCGGCTTCGGCTACGAGTTGGCGCGGCAGTTCGGCCACGCCGTGCTGCCCACGCGCGCCGGACTGGTGCCGCTGACGCTGAGCGGCAAGCACCAGGAGCAGTACCAGGAGCTGGCCGGCGTGGCGCTGCCGAGGGTGGAAGCCCGCGTCGGCAAGCAGGCCTTTCGCGCCGGCCTGCTGTTCACCCATCGCGGCATCAGCGGCCCCGCCATCCTGCAGATTTCCTCGTACTGGCAGCCCGGCGATGACCTGCGCATCGACCTGCTGCCGGATCGCGATGCCGGCGACTGGCTGGCCGGGCAGCGCGCCGCGCGGCCGCTGGCCGAACTGAAAACCGTGCTGGCCGACGCGCTGCCCAAGCGGTTGGCGCAGCGCCTGTGCGAGCCGTGGCTGCAGAGCCGCCCGATGCGCCAGTACCGCGACGCCGAGCTGGCGCAGATCGGTGCGCAGCTCAACGACTGGCCGATCACCCCCAGCGGCACCGAAGGCTACCGCACCGCCGAGGTGACCCTGGGCGGCGTCGACACCGACGGCCTCTCCTCGACCACGCTGCAGTCCAAACGGGTGCCCGGCCTGTATTTCATCGGCGAGGTCGTCGACGTCACCGGCTGGCTCGGCGGCTACAACTTCCAGTGGGCGTGGGCGTCGGGGCGGGCGGCGGGGGAGGTGGCGTAACGTCGCCCGATATCTCGCGTACTTTTGGCGCGTTGATCGGGAATGAGTGCCCGGCAAGAGGCATCGGCTTGACGGCGCGGCGGGCGGTTTGCACCATCCGGCACCGGGTACGCAACCACGGAGACCCCTGCGCATGTTGATCCACGGCAGCTGCCATTGCGGGAACATCGCCTTCGACCTCGGCTGGGAGGCGGATCCCGCCGGGATTCCTGCACGCGCCTGCACCTGCTCGTTCTGCAGCAAGCACGGCGGCGTGTGGACCTCCCACCCGGGCAGTGCCTTGAAGGTGACCGTCGAGGATGCCGCGCTCGTCTCCCGCTACGCATTCGGCACCCGAACCGCGGAATTCCACGTCTGCGCCCGCTGCGGTGTCGTGCCGGTGGTCACCAGCCGCATCGACGGGCAGCTTTACGCCGTGGTCAACGTCAACGCGTTCGAAGGCGTCGACCCGGCGCTGCTGCGGCACGCTTCGGCCAGCCTGGATGGCGAGGACAAGGAGTCGCGCCTCGCGCGCCGCCAGCGTCACTGGATCGCCGATGTGAACTGGGCCGAAGAGGGACGGCAGGGCTTCAGCTCGCTGCCCCTGTGACGCCAGACTCAGGCAGTTGCGCCGTGGCAGACATCACGCGCGAGCAGGCGTTTCGCGCACCGTGAACGCCACGCATGTTTCACTGCGCGCCGGATAACCACGAGGAACCCTCATGAAAGTCGGATTCATCGGCCTTGGCGCGATGGGCAGCGCGATGGCCAGCAACCTGGTGGCGGCCGGCCACGCGGTGACGGTGTGGAACCGCACCGAGGCGGCCACCGGGCCGCTGGCATCGCTCGGTGCCCGGGTGGCGAAAACGCCGGAGCGCGCGGCGCAGGGCGAGGTGATGTGCAGCATGCTGGCGAACGACCAGGCGGTGCGCGAGGTGATCCTCGACAGCGGCCTGCTCGACGCGATGGACCCGGGCACGCTGCACGTGAACCACGCCACCATCTCGGTGGGGCTGGCGCAGGAGCTGGCGGCGGAGCACGCGCGGCGCGGGCTGGCGTATGTCGCCGCGCCGGTGTTCGGGCGGCCCGACATGGCGGCCGCGGCCAGGCTCAATATCCTGGCGGCCGGTGCACCCGCCGCGATCGAGCGGGTGCGCCCGCTGCTGGAGGCGATGGGCAGCCGGGTGTGGCCGCTGGGAGACGCGCCGGAGCGCGCCAACGTGGCGAAGATTGCGGGCAACTTCATGCTGGCGACGGCGATCGAGAGCATGGCCGAGGCCACCGCGCTGACCCGCGCGCACGGCGTCAGCGCGGCGGATTTTCTCGAGGTGATGACGAGCACGCTGTTTGCCGCGCCGGCGTATCAGGGCTACGGCAAGCTGATCGCGGAGCAGCGCTTCAAGCCGGCCGGCTTCCCCCTGCCGCTGGGCCTGAAGGATGTCGAGCTGGCGCTGACCGCGGGCAGCGCGGCGCGGGTGCCGCTGCCGTTTGCCGGCGTACTGCGCGACAGCCTGCTGGAGGCGCTGGCGGCCGGCGACGCCGAGCTGGACTGGTCGGCGCTGGCGCTGGTGGCGGCGCGCCGCGCGCATCTGGACGAGCGCGCGTAGGAGCACCCTGGTGGGAGCGACTTCAGTCGCGATGCTCTTGTTCTGATGCTGCATCAAGGCAAAGGCATCGCGACTGAAGTCGCTCCCACCGCTATTCCTGCGGCGTCCAGTGCAGGGCGCCGTCGATCACGCTGCGGCTGCGGCCGCCGATCCAGATCGCGCCCGGTTCGATCCGTGCGATCAGGCGCGCATCGTGGCCCATCTCGCGGCCCTGGCTCACCTGATAGCCGCGTGCCAGCGCGCCCTCGGGCTCGGCGTGCGCGAGGTAGGCGGCGATCAGACCGTTGGCGGCGCCGGAGGCGGGATCCTCGACGATGCCCACGCCGGCCGGCAGCGCGCGCACCACCAACTGGTAGTCGGCACCCTGCGCGCGCGCGAAGGCGCACAGCCCCATGCTGTCGCTGGCCCTGGCGAGCGCGCCGATCGCCGCGTGATCGGGCTGCCATGCGCGCAGGCTGGCCTCGTCGGCCACCTCGGCCAGCCACCAGCGGCGACCGCCATCGACCAGCGCCGGCGGCAGCCGGCCGCCGGGGATGCCGGCCAGCGCCGCCGGTAGCAGGGGATGCGCGGCCACGCCGGTATCCAGCACGCGCGCATCGGGCGAGCGCAGCAGCAGTTCGCGGCTGGCGCCCGCGCCTTCGGCCCGGATCGGCAGCACGCCGGCGCCGCATTCCTGCCACAGCAGCCCGTCGCGCGGCTCAGCCAGGCCGCATGCCAGCACCGCATGCGCGCTGCCGATGCTGGGATGGCCGGCAAACGGAATCTCCTTGTGCGCAGTGAAGATGCGCACCCGGTAGCTGGCCTTCGGGTCGGTCGGCGGCAGCAGGAACGTCGTTTCGACCAGCGCCGTCCAGTTCGCGAAACGCTGCATGGCCGCGGCGCTCCACGCGGTGGCGCCGATCACCACACCCAGGTGGTTGCCGCCGCCGGGCGTGGCGGCAAAGACATCCAGATGCAGGTAGCGAAGCAAGATCGTGATGTCCGTGGAGCGGCGCGCGCCGCGCAAGGTAGCGGATGATAACCATGTCGTGTCGATCCGGGCAGTGAGCATTTGCCATATCGGCACGACGCCCTCGCATAAGCTGACACTGCCTATGGTGAGGCCGCCTGGTCGACAAGCGCACCCGGGCGCGCCAAGATGCCACGCCTTGTCCATCCGCCGCGGAACCGTTCATGCCGATCACCCTGGTCATCATCGCCATCACCTGCATCGTCTCGTTCATGGCACTGCAGAACGGCCGCCTGATGAATGACCTGATCCTGTGGCCGCCGGCGATCACCCGCCAGCGCGAATACCACCGGCTGGTGACGTACGGCCTGGTGCATGCGGATTTCGGCCACCTGCTGTTCAACATGCTCACGCTGTTTTTCTTTGGGCGCGTGATGGAGCAATTCTTCACCGCGCAGCTGGGCAGCTTCGGCTTTGCGCTGTTCTACATCGGCGGCCTGGTGATCTCGATTCTGCCGAGCTATCTGAAGAATCGCGCCAACCCGAACTACCGCAGCCTCGGTGCGTCGGGAGCGGTCTCGGCGGTGCTGTTCGCCTACGTGCTGCTGGCGCCGTGGTCGCAGATCCTGGTGCTGGTGATCCCGATGCCGGCGATCGTCTACGCGCTGCTCTACACCGGCTACTCGCTCTACATGGACCGGCGCGGGCAGGGCAACGTTAACCACAGCGCGCACCTGTGGGGTGCGGCGTACGGCGTGCTGTTCACTGTGCTGGTGAACCCGCGGGTGCTGCCGTATTTCCTTGATGCGCTGGCACACCCCAGCTTCCGCTGATCGCATCAGCTGATGCGTCGCGCATGCGGGCGCGTGAACCGATGACGGAAGCATCACGCGGCCGGTGCTGAGCTGCAGCAGCCGCGCGCGCAGACTGGCAGTGCGCGCGTCATGCAGCTTGATCAAAGCCGATTCATCACCGCACCGCACCGCAGGAGAACGAACGCATGGCCACGACCCGCACGTCAGCTGCGAAGAAGACCGCGGCAAAGAAGGCAACCAAAGCGCCGGTTTCGAAGGCGCTCCTCAAAAAGACATCGTCAGCCGCGGCGGCCTCCAGGGCCGCGCCACACAAGACTGCGAAGAAGACCGTTGCTCCGAAATCGGTGGCGAGGAAATCGGTGGCGAGAAAGCCGGCCGGCAAGCCTGCCGCACCAAAAGCGCCAGCCAAACGGACTGTCGCCAAGCCGGTCGCGAAAAAGGCTGTCGGCAAGACAGCGCCAGCGCCAGCAAAAAAGCCCGCAGCCAAACGCGCCGCGCCAAAAGTGATGGCGCAGGCCGCGGCAAAACCGACGCCGAGCCGCAAACCTTCGACCATGCCGGCCGCGCGCAAACGCACGCCGGTTGAGGCGCCGATCAAGCACATCAGTCCGGAACAGGCGGTGGCGCACATCCAGGCGCTGCTGGAGGCCAAGCAGGAGCGGGTGCGGCAAGGGCCGACTTGGCCCGGGGCCGAATCGATCCCGTCGCACGCGGATGAAGCGGATACCCACGCCACGGCCCCGGCTGCGGCGGGCGGGATTTCCAGCGAGGCGGTATTCGGCCACGCGCTGGCGCACGAGCGCGGCGAGCAGGGCCGGCGCAAGGGCTGACGCCAAGCTTGGTTGGCCACCGCATGGCTGCAACACATGGCTGACAGGTAAACGCTCGGCCCGCGTGCGCCATGTACTCAGTACGTGTTCAAGTGCCGGGTTCCACATTGAACCTGTCAGTCCCCGTGGAGACGCATGATGAAACGCCTTTTGAGCGGCTTGGCCCTGGTGGCCGCCGCGGCGACACTGTCGGGTTGCTACTACGATCCCGGCTACAGCTATGTGCGCAGCAATGGTGCGGGCGGCGATGCCTACTACGGCCAGCGCACCGCCGTGTATGACGACGGTTACTACGCGGCGCCGGGTTACTACGATGGCGGCTACTACGGCAACGGCTACTACGGCGGCGGTTATTACGGCTATGCGCCGGGCGTGAGCGTGGGTATCAGCAGCGGTTGGTACGGCGGCTCGGGTTATCGCGACGGCGGTCGTGACCGGCATGGCGAGGGTCGCGGCCACTGGCAGCAGGGCCATGAAGGCCAATGGCAGGGCGGTGGCCACGATGGCGGCCACGGTGGTGGTGATCGGGGCACTCGCGACAATGGCCGTCAGGGTGGCCAAAACAACGGTCGTCAAGGTGGCCATGATGGCGGCCATGGCGACGGCAAGGGCCGTGCTGGCGGTGACCATCGGGGGCGCGGCGATCATCAGGATGAGCACCGCTGACATCTCAGGCACAATCGCAGCATGTTGGCATTCCGAAGGCTGCCGTGGCACAGGCGTACTGCAAGGCCCATCGCACTCGCTGCGATGGGCCTTCTGCTGTGTGGCTGCAGCAGCCTGCGCTACTACGTGCAGGCGGCGCACGGACAGGGCGAGCTGATTCTCCACCGCCGCGCGGTCAGCGCCGTGCTGCGCGATCCGGCGACCGACCCGGCACTCGCGGCCCGTCTGGCACGGGCGCTGGCGGCGCGCCGGTTTGCCGCGCAGCGACTGGGGCTGCCGGACAATCGCAGTTACACCGGCTATGTGCAGTTGCAGCGGCCGTACGTGGTGTGGAACGTGTTCGCCGCACCGCCGTTTTCGGTGGAGGCGGTGCCGCAGTGTTTTCCGATCGCCGGCTGCGTGGCCTATCGCGGTTGGTTCGCCAAGGCCGACGCCCTCGCCGACGCGGCCAGGCTGCGTGCGCGTGGCGATGATGTATGGATCGGCGGTGTGCCGGCGTATTCCACCCTGGGCTGGTTCGCCGACCCGATTCTCTCCAGCATGCTGCGCTGGGACGATGACGAACTGGATGGCACGATTTTCCACGAGCTGGCGCACCAGCTGATCTACGTGAAGGGCGATACCGCTTTCAATGAATCTTTCGCCAGCTTCGTGCAGGACGAAGGCCTGCGCGAATGGCGGCAGTCACGTGGCCTGCTGCCACCGGACGAGCGCACGCAGGCGATGGACGACGGCTTTGCCCGGCTGGTGCTGGAGCTGCGCGCGCGACTGAAGGCGTTGTATGCCAGCGGCCAAGACGCGGCGGCGATGACGGCCGCCAAGCAGCGCGAGATCGCGGCATTTCGCGTGCGCTATGCCGCGTGGCGCGACCAGCATTGGCCGCACGAGCACCGCTACGACGCCTGGGTGGCGGCGCCGATCAACAACGCACGGCTGCTGCCGTTCGGCCTCTACGACCGCTGGAAGCCGGCGTTTGCCGCACTGTTCGAGCGCGCCGAGCGCAGCTGGCCGGTGTTTTACGCCCGCGTGCGTGCGCTGGCACGCGAGCCCAAGGCGCAGCGCGAAGCAAAGCTGCAGGCGTTGCTGGCGCAAAACCATGCGGGCGCCGCGGCGACTCTGCGCAGCGGATGAGGTGAACGTGCCAACGTGGCCTTTCGAATGTATGGCGTGCCGCAGCACGTGCAGATGCCTGCGTGCAAGTCTCCGTAAAATCTTGCGGTGGTAGCTTGACCTGTCGCAAAGCTGAACAGCTCTGGCCTATACCTTGAACTCACATCGCTGCGGCCACACTAAGCCTCGTATCGCCGTGACGGCGACAGGAAGTGGTGCAGCGGTATCGCGCCACTGAGGGGCCGGCCCTTCCTCCCCTGGAGGCCGCGCCTGACAAACCCCATCAGTCCTCCCCTGGCTGATGGGGTTTCTTTTTGTCTGCTGCATAGAGTCGGCCGCCTGCTCGCTGGTCTGCGCTGCCGTGTCGCATGGATAATCACCGATCGCGCCGAACCGGGCGCCTCTCTGGCTGCCTGATCGCGATGATCATTGAATCGCTGCTCGATACCGACCTCTACAAATTTTCCATGATGCAGCTGGTGCTGCACCAGTATCCGGCGGCGCAGGTCGAGTACCGCTTCAGGTGCCGCAATCCGGGCATCGAGCTGGTGCCATACATCGAGGAGATCCGCGCCGAGCTGGCCGCGCTGTGCCAGCTGCGCTTCAGCGTGACGGAGCTCGACTATCTGCGCGGCTGGCGCTTCATCAAGAGCGACTTCGTCGATTTTCTGGGGCTGTTCCAGCTCAACGAAAAATACGTGCAGATAGACGCGGCCGCCGCGGGCAGCGGCGAGATCGAGATCCACATCTGCGGCCCGTGGCTGCACACGATCCTGTTCGAGGTGCCGCTGCTGGCGATCGTCAACGAGGTTTATTTCCGCCACACCAGCGCCGGTCTCGACCTGGAGGAGGGAAGGCGCCGACTGCGCGCGAAGATTGCGCTGCTGCGCAACACCCCGGACTACGCCGGCTGCCGCATCGCCGACTACGGCACGCGGCGGCGCTACTCGCGCGTCTGGCACGAGGAAGTGGCGACCACCCTGCGCGACCAGCTGGGCGCGCAGCTGGCCGGCACCAGCAACGTATGGCTGGCGCGCAAGCTCGGGCTGACGCCACTCGGCACGCTGGCACACGAATACCTGCAGGCGCACCAGGCGCTCGGGCCGCGCCTGCGCGATTCGCAGGTGGCGGCGCTGGAGGCATGGGCGAAGGAGTATCGAGGCGACCTCGGCATCGCGTTGTCCGACGTCTACGGGCTCAACGCATTCTTGCGCGATTTCGACATGTACTTCTGCAAGCTGTTCGACGGCACCCGCCACGATTCCGGCGATCCGTTTGCCTGGGGCGAGAAGGTGCTGGCGCACTACCGCGCCAACCGCGTCGATCCGCGCAGCAAGATTCTGGTGTTCAGCGACGGCCTGGACATTCCCAAGGTGATGCAGCTGTACGCGCACTTCCGCGACCGTTGCCTGCTGGCATTCGGCGTGGGCACCAACCTGACCAACGACGTCGGGCCGACGCCGCTGCAGATCGTGATCAAGATGATCCGCTGCAACGGCCAGCCGGTGGCCAAGCTGAGCGACTCGCCAGGCAAGAACATGTGCGAGGACACGGCCTATGTGGCCTACCTGCGCCAGGTGTTCGAGATTCCCGCCACACAGGGTTAGTCACAATACTGTTCAGATACGAAGCACCGGCACAGGCTGATGCTTTTGGTGGAGCAACACACCGCGATGGCGGACGTTGAAGCTGCTCATCTTGCGCTTGACGCCGCGCGGGTTGAAGTGACCACGACTG
>JAJYSM010000109.1 GCA_021793575.1 Pseudomonadota bacterium | reverse complement strand
GCAACATTCCACGCCGCAGGAGAATCACATGAGTACTCGTTTCGAACGCACCGGCCCGCTGACTGAACTGACCAGCTACCCGCAATGGGCGCAGGACATGGTGGCGGACTGCGAGAGCACCAAGCAGAGCGTTGTGCAGCACGATCTGTGGAATAGGATGAGCGAAGGTACTTTGGGTAAAATCGGCACAACCAATTTCATGGTCGGCATCTGGCCGGTGATCGAGCGGTTTCCCGCTTATATGGCCCAAAGCCTGTTGAAAACGCGGTTCGGTCGCAGTGAGGGTGACAACCTGGCTCGGCGCTGGCTGGTCCGCAACATCCGCGTCGAGCAAAACCATGCCGAGTATTGGCTTAATTGGGCTGAAGGAGCGGGTATTCCTCGTGAGGAAGTGTTGGATGGGGAGGCACCTCATGGCACGGAGACATTGGCCAATTGGTGCGAAGAAGTGAGCCGAGGAGATACGCTGGCCGCCAGCATTGCAGCTACCAATTATGCGGTCGAAGGAGCTACAGGGGAGTGGTCTCAGCTCATTTTTGAGAGTAAAAGCTACGTCGAAAGCTTCCCGGCCAAGATCCGGGCAGGTTCCTTGCGGTGGCTTCAGCTGCACGCCGCATATGACGACATCCATCCATGGGAGGCGCTGGAGATAGTCTGTACATTGATGGGGATATCGCCATCTGCCGACGAAGTGGCTCATATTAGTGAGTGCATCAAGCGTAGCTATACCAGCATGCGAATCCTTGCTGATCGGTGCGTCAAGCCACATCATGCGCTAGAAGTCATGAGCAGCGTGGCAGCCTGAGTCACATCGTTTCGCAACGTTCAATACCAGGGTGTCGACGTGCCAAACGTCGGATATTAAGGAAGCAATGCGTACTTCGACAGTCACCATGAAAAAACCATTGTCACGGCGCTTGATGCCACTGGCCTATGCGCTGGTAGCCATGGTGGGGTTGATCCTTTTGCTTACCTGGGGAGCCCTGCAGATTCAGGTCGCTCTCGCCGGTTTTCTGAACGGCGAGAGTGTCTGGTCCAAAGCACAGAAGCAGTCCGTGATCGCGCTGGATGCGTACGCTGTAAGGGGCGACGCAGTGGATCTTGCGAGTTACAAAACCAATTACGCGATATTGATGGCTGATCAATCAGCTCGCGACTCGATTGTTTCCGGAAATTATGAATACGATGCCGTGGTGCGTTCATTGCAACGCAGCAAGACGGTCGCCATAGCGATCCCGGGCGTGATTTTCATGCTCCATCATTTTTCTGATGCGCCGTATATGCGGGAGGCACTGCAGGCATGGCGATCGACCGACAGTTCGATTGCAGAAATGAATAATATCGCGATCCAGCTTGAGGCCGCCTATGCGCATGGAAAATTGTCGAGCTTGGATATTGCTCAACAGCGCAAACGCATCATCGAGATCAACAACTACGTCGAGCCGCGTAGCGAGGTATTCTCACGCGAAATAGCCGATGGCGCCGTCTGGTTGGGGCAGCTGCTTTTCGTAGGCGTACTAGGTGCGGCCTGCATCGCTGCACTGCTCTGGCTGAACATGGCGCGGCGGATTCTGGCCAGCGTTCGCGGCACCGAGGAGCGCTACCGCCTGCTATTTGACAGCGCGGCCGACGCGATCGTGATGGTGGACGAGTCCAGCGGGCGGATTCTGGATGCCAACCGCACCACGTTCGCGTGGACCGGGCGCAATCCGGCGGAGCTGATCGGTGACCGTTTCGTGCATATGTTCATGCAGTCGGTGGCGCGCCAGCCAGGGCGCGCGGCGAGCAACCTGCTGCTGGGGGCCGATGGCAGCACGCGGTCGGTGGAGACCCAGAGCAGCCTGGTGACCTGGGGCAACCAGCCGGTGCGCCAGGCGATCATCCGCGACATTTCCGAGCGCGTCGCGATGGAGCAGGAGCGGCGCATCGCGGCCGAGGCGCTGGCCAGCATTGCCGAGGGCGTGATCATCGCCGACGCCGAGCGGCGGATCGTCTCGACCAACGCGGCGCACGAAGAAATCACCGGCTTCCATCCGCAGGAGCTGCTGGGTCGCCGCCTGGACAGTACCCGTCGCCTGCCCGACGGCGCACTGCTGCCGCAGTCGATGTGGGACGGCATTGTGGCGACCGGCCACTGGGACGGCGAGGTGCAGGGCAGCCGCCGCGACGGCAGCACCTATCCGGAGCACCTCAGCATCAGCGTGATCCGGGACGGCGAGCACCGTGTGCAGTACTACGTGGTGGTATTCACCAACATCCAGGTCGCCAAGATGAACCAGCGGCGGCTGGAGCATCTGGCCCGGCACGACGCGCTGACCGGACTGGTCAACCGGGCCGAGTTCGAGCGTCATTGCGCCCAGGCGATCGCGCTGGCCGAGCGCGAGCGGCTGGCGGTGGTGGTGCTGTTCATTGACCTGGATGCGTTCAAGATCGTCAACGACAGCTACAGCCATGCGATCGGCGACCGCCTGCTGATCAAGGTGGGCGAGCGCATCCGCCAGCAGCTGGCCGAAGGCGACGTGGCCGGGCGCATCGGCGGCGATGAATTCACCGTGCTGCTGCATCGGCTGAGCCTGCGCGAGGACGCCCGTGCGATGGTCAACCGGCTGCTGGTGAGCCTGTCCGAGCCGTTGTTGGTGGACGAGTACGAGATCGTGCTCAGCGCCAGCATCGGCATTGCCGGCTATCCGCTGGATGGCGCCGATCCGCTGACCCTGATCGCCAATGCCGACGCCGCCATGTACGCGGCGAAAACCGAGGAACGCAACACGTTCCGCTTCTACACGCCGATGATGCACGCCACTACCCGCCGGCGCCTGCAACTGGCCAACGAACTGCGCCAGGCGCTGGCGCGCGACGAGTTCACCCTGGTCTACCAGCCGAGCATCGAGCTGCGCACGGGGCGCATCGTGGCGGTGGAGGCGCTGGTGCGCTGGCAGCATCCGGAGCGCGGCGAGGTGCTGCCTGCCGAGTTCATTCCGGTGGCCGAGGGGCTGGGGCTGATTCGCCGCATCGACGAATGGGTGCTGCAGAAGGCCTGCGAGCAGATTCAGACGTGGGATCGCGCCGGGCTGCCGCCGATCCGCGTGGCGGTGAACATTTCGGCGCGCTGGTTCGGCCATCCGGCGTTCGTCGAGGGGGTCAGCCGCACCCTGCAGTCGCGCCAGCTGTCGGGGCAGCGGCTGCTGCTGGAAATCACCGAGAGCGCGATGCTGCGGCTGGGCGACGAGATCGAGCGCACCATGCGCACCCTGCACGGTCTTGGCATCGACGTGGCGATCGACGATTTCGGCACCGGCTATTCGTCGATGGCCTACCTGAAGCTGCCGGCCGTGGCGTACCTGAAGATCGACCGCTCCTTCGTCACCGGGCTGCCCGGCAGCGCCGACGATGCGGCGATCGCTGAGGCGATGCTGGCGATGTCCAAGAGCCTGGGCCTGATCACCATCGCCGAGGGCATCGAGACCGAGGCGCAGCACGAGTTTCTGCTGCGCGCGGGCTGCATCGAGGGTCAGGGGTACCTGTATTCGTACCCGCTGGAGCCGGGCAAGATCGAGCGCCTGCTGCTGCCCAGCGATTCGATGATACCGACCAAGCTGCGACTGGTGCCGCCCAAGCGCACCTGAGAGTCAGGCGCCGCCGGGAGCACGCCTACAGCGGCGCGCAGTGCCGGTTGAGCCATTCCAGATCGGCGCCTTCCAGCAGCGGACTGAGCGCGGCGCGCACGCCGGCGTGGTAATCGTCCAGCCATGCGCGCTCCTCCGGATTGAGCAGGCCAAGCTCCAGCGCGTGCCGGTCGAACGGGCACAGCGTGAGCGTCTCGAAGGCGTAGAACTCGCCGAACTCGGTCTGCTCCGCCTCGATCACCACCGCCAGGTTCTCGTGGCGGATGCCGTGCCGGCCGGGCTTGTAGACGCCCGGCTCGATCGAGCTGATCATGCCCGGCTCCAGCGCCACCAGCGCGCCGCCGCTGACCGGCGGACGGATGCTGTGCGGCCCCTCGTGCACGTTGAGAAAATAACCGACGCCGTGGCCGGTGCCGTGGCCGTAGTCCATGCCCGCCGCCCACAGCGGCGCGCGCGCGAGCGCATCCAGCTGCGGGCCGCTGGCCCCTTTCGGAAAGCGCGCGCGGCTGAGCGCGATCATGCCCTTCAGCACCAGCGTGGCGTCGCGGCGCTGCTCTGGCGTGGTCTCGCCCAGCGCCAGCACGCGGGTGATGTCGGTGGTGCCGCCGAAGTACTGGCCGCCGGAATCGATCAGCAGCAGCCCGCGCGGCTGCAGCGCGCTGTGCTGCTCGGGTGTGGCGCGGTAATGCGGCAGCGCGCCGTTCGCCTGGTAGCCGGCGATGGTGGCGAAACTCTCGCCGACCCAGCCGGGCTGGGCCGAGCGCTCTTCGCGCAGCAGCGCGTCGACGTCCAGCTCGGTCAGCGGCATGCCGGCGGCGAGGCGCTGCTCCAGCCGGCGGAACGCGCACACCAGCGCGGCGCCGTCGCGGCGCATCACCTCGCGCACGTGGTCGAGTTCGGCCGCGCTCTTGCGCGCCTTGAACGCGGTGCTGGGATTGGCCGCCTCGATGCGCGTTACCGCCGGCGCGATGGCTGCGCCGATCGCGCTGACCACCCGCCCGCTGTCCAGCAATAAACGGTCGGCGGCGCCCAGTTCGCCCAGCGCCGAGGTGATCGCGGCGTAGTCGGCGATCGCGACGCCGTCGGCGGCGAGCGCCGCGACCAGCGCGTCGTCCAGCTTGCCGCGCGCCACGAACAAGGTGCTGCGGCCGCCTGCATCCAGCAGCATGTGGGCGAGGAACACCGGGTTGCATTCCACGTCGCTGCCGCGCAGGTTGGTCAGCCAGGCGATGTCGTCCAGGCTGGACAGCAGGTGATGGCTGGCGTCGTGCCTGCGCATCGCCTGGCGCACCTGCGTCAGCTTGTCGGCGCGCGAGGTGCTGACGTAGCCCGAATCGTGCGCCCGTACCGGTGCCTGCGGCAGCGCCGGGCGGTCGGGCCAGATTTCTCCGGGCAGGTCCAGATCGGTGCGCAGGGTGGCGCCGGCCTCGGCCAGCCGGCGCTCGATCTGGCGCTGGGTGGTGATCGCCACGCTGTCGCCGGCCAGTGCCAGCACGTCGCCTTGCTGCAGGTGCTGTCGCAGCCAATCCAGATGCTCGGCCGCATGCGGCACGCGCAGCTTCATCAGCGCGATGCCGCTGCCAGCCAGCTGCTGCCCGGCCTGCGCGAAATAGCGAGAATCGGTCCACAGGCCGGCCTGCCCGGCGGTGACGATCAGGGTGCCGGCCGAGCCGCTGAATCCGGACAGCCACTCCCGCGCCTGCCAGTGCGCGGGCAGGTATTCGGACAGGTGCGGGTCGGCGCTGGGGATCAGCACGGCGGCGACGCCATGCTGCTGCATGGCCGCGCGCAGGGCGGCGAGACGGGCGGGGATGGGATGGGTCATGGCCGAAATGCTAGCAGAGGAGAGCCTGGATTCCGGTCACCTCAGCCTGTGGGAGCGACTTCAGTCGCGATGCGGTTGCGCTTCTGCATGCATCAAGGCGACAGCATCGCGACTGAAGTCGCTCCCACTATGGCAGTCCTGATTCCCCACATCACGCATCCAACGTTGCAAGCCGGTAAGTCAGCGGCGGGGTTCGGGCGGCGGCGACGATGAGGCGAGGGACGAGTGCCGCCAAGTCGAAGCGGCGATTGAAGCGGTAACA
>JAJYSM010000108.1 GCA_021793575.1 Pseudomonadota bacterium | reverse complement strand
CACGGACGGCGGTAACAAGTAGTCGGTCTCGCGGTCGATCAGTCGAAATCTGCGCATGCCGTCGGTCGTCATCGAGGATGGCTAATTTTAGCTGAGGAGAGCGGGTAAGTCCGACAGGCTGCTAGGCCTGTCGTCTGTAGGTTGGATGCGCGCCGAGCTTGCGCAGTGGATCACTGGACGCATGGACGCCCGCGCTACACACCAGCAGCCCCAACAGCAGCCCGCATGAATTAGTGAACCCAGTGAGCCGCATAGGTGAAGCAATGCGTTTTGTGTATGAACTTGAGTAGGTAGGCCAGGGCAAGGCTTACATGGCCTATGTAATTCAGCCACTTAGAACGATGTTCGGTTCCTCTCCCGGCACCAATTGTAAACGAAGGCCGCCCTCGAGGCGGCCTTCGTGTTTTACGGGGTGGCAGGCGCAGGCATTCCCGGCAGATACTGGACAGCCCGATCTCGGAGCGAAGCCATGTCACGTCCGCCGCTGCCCCCGTTCACCGAGCCCACCGCGATCCAGAAAGTCCGCCTGGCCGAGGATGGGTGGAACAGTCGCGACCCGGCACGCGTGGCGCAGGCCTATACGCCGGACAGCCAGTGGCGCAATCGCGCCGAGTTCATCCACGGCCGCGCGGCGATCGAGGCGTTTCTGCAGCGCAAGTGGTCGCGCGAGCTCGACTATCGGCTGACCAAACAGCTCTGGACCTTCGGCGGCAACCGCATCGCGGTGCGCTTTGCGTACGAGTATCACGACGACAGCGGTAACTGGTTCCGCGCCTATGGCAACGAGAACTGGGAGTTCGACGCCGACGGCCTGATGCAGCGGCGCCTGGCCAGCATCAACGAGCATCCGATCAGCGAGGCCGAGCGCCGGTTCCGCTGGCCGCTGGGGCGCCGCCCCGACGATGCGCCCGAGCTGGACGACTTGGGTTTCTGAGCACGCCGATGCACGATGGCGCGAAGGCCACCGCGGCTGGGTCAAATCGCCGGCGTGCTGACCGCGGTTCGGCGGCCACGCTATAATCGCCGTGGTAAACGCATGGTGGGAGAAGCGGGCGGCTCCGGTTCGGACTGCACCGCTGCCGAAGACGCAACGCCCGTAATCGCTCAGGCTCCCATACCACCATGCGCAAACACTCTGGAGAGACCGGTTGAATCCGGCGCCGAAGGGGCACGAAGCGGCCGCATCCCGCGCTTCCAAACTCTCAGGCAAAAGGACAGAGGGGCGCCCCGCGTGCGGCACGGCACGTTGTCTGCGGACGCCTCCATCATGAGCCAGAAAAACATCACTTCGTTGCGCGAGCTTGAGCACCATCACGCCTTCATCGAGCGCCACATCGGCCCGAACGATGCGGAAATCGCGCAGATGCTGCGCGTCATCGGCCACGACTCGCTGGAGACGATGACCGATGCGATCGTGCCCGCCTCGATCAAGTCGGGCGCTCCGCTGGCGCTGCCGCAGGCGGTGACCGAAGTCGAGGCGCTGGCCAGGATCCGCGCCATCGCCAACCGCAACCGCGTGCTGCGCAGCTTCATCGGCCAGGGCTATTACGGCACCCACACGCCGAACGTCATCCTGCGCAATATCCTGGAAAACCCCGCCTGGTACACCGCATACACGCCGTATCAGGCCGAGATCTCGCAGGGCCGGATGGAGGCGCTGATCAATTTCCAGACGATGGTGACCGACCTCACCGGCATGGAAATCGCCAACGCCTCGCTGCTGGACGAGGCCACCGCGGCGGCCGAGGCAATGACGCTGGCGAAGCGTTCGGGCAAGTCCCGCAGCAACGTGTTCTTCGTCTCGCGCGGCGTGCATCCGCAGACGCTGGAAGTGCTGCAGACCCGCGCCGAGGCGCTGGGCATTGCGCTGCATGTCGGCGCGGACGCCGAGGCGACCAGCGTCGACAGCTTCGGCGTGCTGCTGCAGTACCCGGATACCTTCGGCAATATCCACGACTACCGCACGCTGGTCGCCGCCGCGCATGCCCGCGGCGCGCTGGTGGCGGTGGCCACCGACCTGCTGGCGCTGACGCTGATCGCCGCGCCCGGCGAATGGGGCGCGGACATCGTGATCGGCAACAGCCAGCGCTTCGGCGTGCCGTTCGGCTTCGGTGGCCCGCACGCTGCCTTCATGGCCTGCCGCGACGCGTACAAGCGCTCGATGCCCGGCCGGCTGATCGGCGTGTCGATCGATGCCGAAGGCAAGCCCGCCTACCGCCTCACCCTGCAAACACGCGAGCAGCACATCCGCCGCGAGAAGGCCACCTCCAACATCTGCACCGCGCAGGTGCTGCTGGCGGTGATGGCCAGCATGTACGCCGTTTACCACGGCCCCGACGGGCTTACCCGCATCGCACGGCGCACCCATCGGCTGGCGGCGATCCTGGCCGGCGCGCTGCGTCAGGCTGGCGTGAACGTGGGCGGGGATTTCTTCGACACGCTGCACGTCACCGGCGTGGATGCCGCCGCGATCCACGTCCGCGCCGAGGCGGCCGGCATCAACCTGCGCCATCTCGATGACCACAGCCTGGGCATCAGTCTCGACGAAACCAGCACCCGCGAAGACGTGCTGGCGCTGGCGGCCCTGTTCGGCGCGCGCATCGACGATATTGACCAGCGCGATGCGACCACCGCGGATGCGCTGCCCGTGGGGCTGCGGCGCAGCAGCGCCTTCCTCACCCATCCCTCGTTCAACACTCACCACAGCGAGCACGAGCTGCTGCGCTACATGCGCGCGCTGGCCGACAAGGATCTGGCGATGGATCGCACCATGATTCCGCTGGGCAGCTGCACCATGAAGCTCAACGCCACCGCCGAAATGATACCGGTGACCTGGCCTGAGTTCGGCAACCTCCACCCGTTGGCGCCGGCCAGCCAGACCGAAGGCTACAAGGAGTTGATCGAAAGTCTGGAAGCGATGCTGGTGGAGTGCACCGGCTACGACGCGGTGAGCCTGCAGCCGAACTCCGGCGCACAGGGCGAATACGCCGGGCTGCTGGCGATCCGCGCGTATCACCGCTCGCGCGGCGACGCGCATCGCGACATCTGCCTGATTCCCGAGTCCGCCCATGGCACCAACCCGGCGTCCGCGCAGATGTGCGGCATGACGGTGGTGGTGACTGGCTGCGACGCCAACGGCAACGTCGACATCGAGGACATCCGCGCCAAGGCCGCGCAGTATGCCGATCGGCTCGCCGCGTTGATGATCACCTACCCGTCCACCCACGGCGTGTTCGAGGAGGACATCGTGGCGATCTGCGAGATCGTGCACGCGCACGGCGGGCAGGTGTACACCGACGGCGCCAACATGAATGCGCTGGTCGGTGTGGCCAAGCCCGGCCAGTGGGGCTCGGACGTGTCGCACCTGAACCTGCACAAGACCTTCTGTATCCCGCATGGCGGCGGCGGCCCCGGCGTCGGGCCGTGCGCGGTGAAATCGCATCTGGCCCCGTTCCTGCCCAAGGCGATGGGTGCCGAAGGCGCAGTCGGTATGGTGTCGGCGGCCAGCTTCGGCAGCGCCAGCATCCTGCCGATCTCGTGGATGTACATCACCCTGATGGGCAGCGAAGGCCTGCGCCGCGCCACCCAGGTGGCGCTGCTCAACGCCAACTACATTGCGAAGCGGCTGGCACCGCATTACGCCACGCTGTACACCGGCCGCAACGGGCTGGTGGCGCACGAGTGCATCCTCGATCTGCGTCCGCTGAAGGACGCCACCGGCATCGGCGCCGAGGACGTCGCCAAGCGGCTGATCGACTTCGGCTTCCACGCGCCCACGCTGAGCTTTCCGGTGTCCGGCACGCTGATGGTGGAGCCGACCGAAAGCGAATCGCAGCACGAACTCGATCGCTTCATCGACGCGATGATCCAGATCCGCGAGGAGATCCGCGCCATCGAGAACGGCTCGCTCGACCGCGAGGACAATCCGCTGAAGCACGCCCCGCACACCGCCACGATGGTCTGCGGCAGCGAATGGGCGCACGCCTATCCGCGCGAACTGGCCGCCTTCCCGCTGTCCGGCCTGAAGTTGCAGAAGTACTGGCCGCCGGTCGCCCGCGTCGACAACGTCTACGGCGACAAGCACATCATGTGCGCCTGCATTCCGCTGGATGCGTACAAGGAAACCGCCGCGATCTGAGCGCGACGCGCATCGCCAGATCGTGCCGAAGGCCCCGCCGTGCGGGGCCTTCGCATGTTGGACAGTCAGTACGCCGATCGGCGCCTGCCGCTCAGCTGCCGCGGCTGGGTCGCCGCCGCCGCGCGCTGTCGCGCACGTCCACGTCGAACAGCAGTTCCAGTGGTGGCTCGCCGACCGCGCCGGCCAGGGTGAAATGCAGCCCTTCGCGGCTCGGCAGGCTGGCCGCATGCGCGCGCACGACCTCCAGTGGCAGCCCGATCAGCCACGCCTGCGGCTGGCCATCCAGGCTGGCATCGGCCTGTGGGGTCAGCGTCAGCGCAGCCTGCATGTGGAAGGCGGCGGCAAAGCGGGTGTGCGATTCCACCGGCGCGCCCGCCAGCAGGCGCGCCAGCTCCTCTTCGTTCACGCGCACGCGCAGCTTCTGGGCTTCGATCTGCAACTTCATGTGTACTCCGTGACTCCCGCTGTAGGCTGGATGCGTGGCGGCATGCCGGTGTCCAGGCTGACGATCTGCACGCGCGTACCCGCCGCGCAGTCGCCGGCATCCTCCGGCAGCACCACCCAGACATCGGCTTCGGCAAACGGGCGGATGCGGAACGGCTGCTGCTGGCTGTGCACCTGGACATGCAGGCTACCGTCGGCGTGCTGCTGCAGGCTGCCGCGCAGGAAATGGCGCAGCCCCGGCTTGGGCTGCTGCGGCGTGTCGAGCAGCGCGTGCAGCGCCGGTTCGTCGGCCTGCCCGGCCATCGCGCGCAGCGCGGGGGCAACCACGAAGCGCATGCCGGCGGCGACCGCTATCGGCGTGCCCGGCAGCGCGAAGATCAGCGGGCCACTGGCCAGCCGGGCGCACAGCAGCGGCTTGCCCGGACGGATCGCCAGCTTGTGGAACAGCAGCTGCGCCGCATGGCGACGCAACACATCGGGCACGAAATCGTAGCGGCCCATCGATACCGCGCCGGTGCTCACCACCAGGTCGGCGCCGGCGTCGAGCGCGCGCTGCAGGGCGGCGGCAAAGGTCGTGGCGGTGTCGTCCACGCTGTCGCACGACAGCACCTGCGCGCCGGCAGCCGTCAGCGCGGCCAGCAGATACGGACCGTTGGAATTGTGGATGCGCCCCGCCGCCAGCGGCTGGGTGGGGTCGGCCTGCAGCTCCTTGCCGGTGCAGATGATCGCCACCCGCGCGCGCCGCACTACCTCCACCTGTGCCACGCCCACCGCCGCCAGCAGCATCAGCTGGGCCGGCCCGATGCGCGTGCCGGTCGCCAGCACCGGCGCGGCCTCGGCGACATCGCTGCCGCGCCGGCGCACGTTGTCGCCGGCGCGCAGCGGATCCAGCAGGCGGATGCGCACAGGCGTGCCGTCGGCCTGCGCCTGCAGCAGCTGCGTGCGTTCGACCGCCACCACCGCGTCGAGGCCGGCGGGCAGCGCCGCGCCGGTCATGATCTCGCAGGCGTCATCGGCGCCTGCCGCCGCCTCGGTGACGGCATCGCCGGCCGCGCGCGAGCCATGCACGCGGTGCTCCGCGCCGGCAGCCAGCGGCTGATCCGCGCGCAGCGCATAGCCGTCCATCGCGGCGTGGTCGAACGAGGGCAGCGCGATCGGGCTGCGGATGTCGCCGGCCAGCAGGCGACCGATGGCTGCCTGCAGCGGCACCCGTTCGCGGCCCAGCATGGGCAGCTGC
>JAJYSM010000107.1 GCA_021793575.1 Pseudomonadota bacterium | reverse complement strand
TGCACGGACGGCGGTAACAAGTAGTCGGTCTCGCGGTCGATCAGTCGAAATCTGCGCATGCCGTCGGTCGTCATCGAGGATGGCTAATTTTAGCTGAGGAGAGCGGGTTAGTCCGACAGGCTGCTAGACGGACTGACGGCCGGCCTGCGGATGGCTGATCAGCGCCACCTTGGTGGCATGGCTGCTGGCATCCGGAGCGGCGCCGATCGCGCCCTTGGCGATCACCGGCCCGGTCGGCTGCCCGGTCGGCGAGCCGCCGATCGGTTCGACCGACACCGCCAGCGCCGCGGTGGGCCCCAGTCGCGCCAGCATCGCCGGATCGAGCGCGATGGTGGTCGGCTTGTCGCGGGCGATCATGCCTACCGAAATGGGCTTCTGGCCGGCCGGAATCAGCCACAGCTCGGGCGCGCGCCCCTGCGCCAGCGCCTGCGGCGTGGCCGGCACCACCACCATGCGGGCGTGATGCAGGTCCATGGTGGCGGTCCAGCCGGTGACGCCGTTGTCCTGCTGGATGGTGGCGGCCATGTAGTCGAGGCCGCCGGCGGGCGCTGGCGGATGCAGGCGCGGCAGCATCACCGTGACCAGCAGCGCCACGGCCACCGCGCTGGCGCCCAGACCCAGCCAGTGCCACAGCGGCAGGTTGTTCCATAGCCCGCGGCGTGTCGCCACCGGCGTGCGCGCGGGCGCGGCCAGCTGCAGCGCGTGCTGGATGCGCGCCCACACGTACGGCGCCGGCGCCACGGGCGCGATGCTGTCGCTGAGCGGTATCAGCCGGCGCTGCCACAGCGCCACCGCGGTAGCCGCTTCCGACGTGGTCTCGATTTCGTGCGCCACCGCGGCGCGCATATCGGCGTCGAGCACGCCGAGCACGAATTCGGCGTAGCGCAGCGAGTGGTTGTTGTCGTCGTCGGGTGTGTTCATTGATCGAGGCACGTGCGGAGTTGCATCAGGCTGCGGCGGATCCAGCTTTTCATGGTTCCGAGTGGCACCTTGCTGCGTGTGGCCAATTCGTTATACGTGGCGCCGCTGAAAAAGGCTTCACGCACCGAACTGCGCTGCTGCGGCTCCAGTTCATCCATGCACCGTTCCAGCCGCCGGTATTCCTGGCTGGACTCCGCATCGGCGGCCGGGGTGGGCTGCTCGTCGACCGTCTCGTGCATCCGCTCGGGGTCGTCCAGCAGCTCCTCGCGATGCTGGCGCAGGCGGTCGATCGCCTTGTTGCGCGACAGCGTGACCAGCCAGGTGATCGCGCTGGCCTTGGCGGCATCGAAGCTGCCGGCCCGGCGCCACACCGTGGTATAGGTTTCCTGCAGCACCTCCTCCGCTTCGCCGCGGTCGCGCAGCATGCGCAGGCACACGCCGAACAGCTTCGACGAAGTGCGTTTGTACAGCTCGGCGAACGCCTTCTCGTCGCTGCGGCCGGTCGCGATCAGCAGCCGGTTCAGCTCTTCACGCTCGGCGGGGCTGGTGACACTCATCGGCAATCCTGTGGTCAAGTAGAGCCGGCCGGTCAGTCGGCCGTAGGCATGCGCGAGCCGGAAAATGCGCTGGCGAATATTTTTGCAGCATGCCGGCGGCAGTGCGGACTGGCAAGCCGTGCCGGCGATCACGCGAAAACCGGCGGCTGGTGCATGCGTCCGGGGAAACCCGTATCCATTATGCTGGCAGGCATGCCGAAACCTGTGTTGCCCATGCCGCGTGCCGATGGGCCGTTCCCTGCATCGCACGAGTGCCCCGACAGATGAGTGCCCCACCCAAGCCGCGTCGCGCAGTCTCGGTCCAGGCGAACCGACGCATGCAGATGGCGGACCTGGCCAAGCTGGCCGGCGTGTCGGCATCGACCGTGTCGCGCGCGCTCAGCGGCAGCAGCCTGATCAACGCCCAGACGCGCGAACGTATCCAGACGCTGGCACGGCAGTTCAACTACACCGTCAACAGCACGGCCACCGACCTGCGCTCGGGGGTCAAGCGCACCATCGCGGTAGTGGTGCCCTACGAGCAGGCCAGCCGGCAGAGTTTTGCCGATCCGTTCCTGCACGGGATGATCGGCAGCCTCGCCGATGCGCTCACCGAGCGCGGCTACGAGATGCTGCTGTCGCGCATCGACGCCGATCGGCTGGACAGCGCCGCTGCGCTGATCCACGGCGGCCGCGCGGCTGGCCTGATCCTGATCGGCCAGTGGCGCCATCACGACCAGCTCAACGCGATGGCTGCGCAAGGTCTGCCGCTGGTGGTGTGGGGCGCACGGCTGCCGCGGCAGAAGTATTGCGTGGTCGGCGGCGACAACCTGCGCGGCGGTCGGCTGGTGGCCGAGCACCTGCTGGCGCTGGGTCGACGCCAGATGATTTTCCTGGGCGACTGCGGCTTGCCCGAGGTCGCGCAGCGCTATCGCGGCTTTGCCGCGGTGCTGCGCGCGGCCGGCATCGAACTGGCTCCACAGCAGCGCGCGGCGGTGCCGTTTCTGGCAGAGGTCGGACGTCAGGCGATGCTGGCGCTGATCGACGCCCATCCCGCGCTGGATGCGGTGTTCGCCAGCAGCGACCTGCTGGCGATGGCCGCCATCGGCGCGCTGCGCGAGCGCGGTCGCAAGGTGCCCACGCAAGTGGCGGTGGTGGGCTATGACGACGTCGAGTTGGCCGCCCATTTCAGCCCGCCGATCAGCACCGTGAGCCAGCCGATCCACGCGGCCGGCGCCGCCTTGGTCGAGTCCCTGCTGGCGCTGCTCGGTGGCCACGCGCTGCCGCCCTCGGCGCGGCTGGAAACGCGGCTGATCGTGCGCGCCAGCAGCCAGCCCGCGTCGCCGCTTTAACGCGGCGCAGCATTTTTCTGCCCCGACGCGCTTCCACAGGCGGCCGTTGTGCTGTCTTTCGACGGGCTTGCAATCGTTGCCATCACTGGCTTCAAAGCAGCACCAATGCTTTGGCGGAAGCTTCGATCTGCAGTGATTCAAACGATGTTGCAGCGTGTATTGCAAACGATTGCAATGCTACCGAAGATGCTCTCCACGAACGCATCGCCTACGCCGGACCGGTGCGCACGCCACCTGCAACACCGGCGCATCTCTGCTGTACCACTGACCGGGGAGGTCTCATGAAAATCCACACTGCACGCAAGCATGCGCTGGCCGTTGCTGTGCTGCTGGCGCTGCTGCCAGCGGCGGCGCTGGCCCAGAACGATCCGAACCCGCCGGCCGCCGCCAGCGCAACCGGCAAGGCCGCCACGAGCAAGGACGCCACGAGCAAGGACGCCACGAGCAAGGACGCACAGGCCAAGGCGGACAAGGCCAAGGCGGTCAATCTCAGCCAGATGGTGGTCACCGCCTCGCCGGTGGCGATCTCCAAGATGGGTTCGAGTATCTCGGTGAGCACGCTCGGCAGCAGCCAGATCATCGACAGCGGCGCCCAGGGCGCGGCCGACATCCTGCGCGACATTCCCGGCATCCGCGCCGAGTCCTCCGGCGGCGACGGCAACGCAAACATCTCCGTGCGCGGCCTGCCGGTGGCTTCGGGCGGCGGCAAGTTCGTGCAGTTCCAGCTCGACGGCATGCCGGTGCTGGAGTTCGGCGACACCGCCTTCGCCACCCCGGACACCTTCCTGCGGCCGGACTTCAACATCCGCCGCGTCGAGGTGGTGCGCGGCGGCTCGGCCTCGGTGTTCGCCAGCAATGCGCCCGGCGCGGTGTTCAACTTCATCACCAAGACCGGCGAGCAGAAGGGCGGCGACATCGGCCTCACCTACGGCCTCGGCAACTACGACACGCGCCGCCTGGACTTCGACTACGGCGGCCCGATCACCGATACCACCCGCTATCACATCGGCGGCTTCGTGCACGACGGCCAGGGCGCCAAGCCGGTCGGCTACACCGCGCAGTCGGGCGGCCAGTTGATGGGCAACATCACCCATGACATCGACGGCGGCTTCCTGCGCCTGAACTTCCAGTACCTCGACGACAAGGAACCGGTCTACCTGCCGGTGCCGCTGTCGATCACCGGCAGCAACAGCAGCCCCAGCGTCAACTCGCTGCCGGGCTTCAGCGTGCAGAACGGGGCGCTGCAGTCGCCGTATTTTCAGCGTGATCTGGCGCTCAACGCCGCCGGCAACCGCGTCATCACCAACCTCGCCGACGGCTACCACTCCAAAGTTCACGCGATCGGCGGTGAGGCCCAGTTCACGCTGGCTGGCGACTGGAAGTTGCACGAGCAGTTCCGCATCGCCTCCAACTCCGGTTCCTTCACCGGCCCGTATCCGGCCGAGGTCAATACTGCCGCCGCACTGGCGCAGGAGATCGGTGGCGCGGGCGCCACGCTCAGCTATGCCAACGGCCCCAACGCGGGGCAGGCGATCAGCAATCCGGCGGCGTTGTCCGGCAACGGGCTGGCCACCCGGATGCACCTGTTCAACGTTACTTTGCCGAACATGGACAACGCCACCAACAACCTCAGCTTCTCGCGCAATTTCGATACCGTCAGCGGGCCGGTGGATCTGCAGCTTGGCTACTACCATTCGCTGCAGCACATCGTGCAGGACTGGCACTGGAATACCTACCTGCAGACCGTGCAGGGCCAGAACTCCTCGCTGCTCAACGTCATCAATGCCGCCGGGCAGGCGGTTACCTACAATGGCCTGGTCGCCTATGGCACGCCGTACTGGGGGAATTGCTGCGTGCGCTCGTATGACGTGCAGTACACGATGGACGCGCCGTTCGTATCGGCATCGTGGGAGCCGGGCAACTGGCGCTTCGACGGCGGCTTGCGTTTCGACCGCATCCGCGCCAGCGGAAGCTACGCCGGCTCCAGCGGCACCTCGGTGATCGACGTCAACCAGGACGGCATCATCCAGGTGCCGGAGCAGACCGTGCCGGTGGTGAACAACAACGCCGCGATGCCCGTCAACTACTCGAAGACCCACCTCGAGTATTCCTTCGGTGCCAATTATCTGTTCACCACCAACCTGGCGTTTTTCGGCCGCGCCAGCAGCGGCGCCCGCTTCAATTCCGACCGCCTGCTGTTCGGCGGTGGCCTGAACGCCAACGGCAACGCGCCGCAGGGCGTGGCGGTAAACGTGGTGAAGCAGTACGAAGGCGGCGTGAAGTGGAGCACGAAGCACACCAGCCTGTTCGTCACGGCGTTCTTCGCCAACACGCAGGAGCAGAACCAGGACGTCACTTCGCAAACCCAGTTCCTGATCAGCCGCACCTACCGCTCCAAAGGCGTCGAGTTCGAGGGCTCGCTGGACTACGGCGCCTTCAGCATGCGCGCCGGCGCCACCTACACCCACTCGCGCATCACCGGTGACGCGATTACCCCGGCGGACATCGGCAACTCGCCGCAGCGCCAGGCCACCTGGGTGTTCCAGGCCAGCCCGAGCTACCGCTTCGGTGCGCTCACTGTGGGTGCCACGCTGCTCGGCACCACCCAGTCCTACGCCGGCAACCCGAACGGACTGGTGATGCCGGGCTACACGCAAGTCAACGCGTTCGGCCGCTACGACATCAACGACCGCATGTCGATCTCGCTGCAGGCGGACAACCTGTTCAACACGATCGGCCTGACCGAGATCGATCAGAGCCCGGGCGCCGTGCAGGGCAATGGCCTCAACACCGCGCGCTCGATTATCGGCCGCACGGTGTACGCCAGCTGGAACTACCGCCTGTGACCGAAGCCACGGGGCATCACACCCCGGTGCCGTTTGATCCGGCCGCGGCGCGCCGGCAGTTTCTCGCGATGCTGCCGCGCGCCCGCCGCGCCGCTGCCGGTCGGCGCTTTGCGCGGGCTGGCAGCGTTCTGGTCACGCAGCTCTCGGCGCTGTACGGACACACCCCGGG
>JAJYSM010000035.1 GCA_021793575.1 Pseudomonadota bacterium | reverse complement strand
TTTCATCGACGTACACGATGAAGTTGCTGAACTTGCCAGCCGGCGTCACTGCCTCGGCAACACGTTCTGAAGTGACGGTTTGATGGTCGAACAGCGAGAACTGCTGCGTGTCGCCTTGGTTGCTCATAGGGCCTCCTTGGCCTTGCGGCCACGCTTCGCGTCCATTGTCCCACCCATCGCGCGCTCGGCGCGGATGCGTTCCAGCAGCGCGCTGGCCGGTTCGTCGCGTGGGTCCTGCGGCACCAGCTGGCCGGCGAAGGCGGCTTTGAGGATATTTTTGCGTTGGGCGGCGGCTTGCTTGATCCCGAGGTCAATGGCATCCAGCTGAGCACGGACAGCAAGCAGCGCCTCCGACAACTTTTCGACCAACGCGAATTGTTCTGACGCTGGCGGGACCGGAACAGGGAGGCGCTCAAGAATCTCCAGATTGATGTTTTTTTGTGCTGTGGCTGGCGCCTCGTTCTCCAATTTCTGCTGCGCCGTACGCATGAAATACTCGATGTAATGCACCGACACCGCGTCGCTTGCTGGAAGGTAGCCCACGACGCTGTCGGGAAAGCAGGCCTCCATCGCGAGCAACGCCGTTTTACCAATGTTCGCGGCGATCGTGATGCAGAGCGTGTTGGTCGGCCACAGCCGGCTCTGTGCGAGCCCCGCCTCGCTGTAGCAGGTTGATGCTTCGTGAATGAAGGTGTCCGAGTCCCGAATATCTCCCGTTTGCACAAATGGGTATGGGCCGCCGTACAAATGCGGAGCGTTCCGTGGTCGGTGCTTGGACCGCCCGCGATCAAGCCATCCAACTTGAGACAGCGTGGCCCACACCCAACCCGCCGGCAAGGCGGGGAGGTCGGTGGTGTCGGGGGCGACGGGTTCGGGGTATTTGGACTGCCAGCCGTTGGGTGGGGTCTTGCCTTGTTCGGCGTACTTGGCGAGTTGCTTGGTTTCCCAGCGGGTGCGGCGTTCGGTGAGGATGCGTTGCAGCAGGCCGGCGCCGGATTCCTCATGGCCGTCATTCCCGCGCACGCGGGAATCCAGTGACTTGGCCGTGTTGCGCCTGGAGTCGCTGGGTCCCTGCTTTCGCAGGGATGACGAGCTGGAGGCCGCGACGCGGGCGGCGCGCCAGTCGGCGGTGAGGGCGCCTTCCACGGCGGCTTTCAGCAGCGACTGGCGGTACCGCGCCAGCTTGCGCTGTGCCGCCTTCAGTTCGGCCACGCCGGCATCGAGGTCGGACAGCAGCTCTTCGAGCTTTTCGACGATGCGGGTTTGTTCGTTGAGCGGCGCTATAGCCATCGGGTAGCGGGCTAGGGCAGGGCCTTCAATACTGGCGACAGTCGTTCCATCTTTGGCGCAGCGATCGAGAATGTCGCGCTCCTTGGATACAAGTTGCCAAGCTATGTATCGGGCATCGACACCTAGTGCTGGTACAAACGCACGCATGTCTTGATTAACGGTGACGGGAATCTTGTTGATCGATACTGGCAGCGTGCGCGACAGAATTCCGGAACGCACAACGATCAGGATGCTTTTGCTGGGGATGAGCGTCAGACGGCCAAGTGCCTTGGTGGTTACCGAGTCCTCGCTGGATGTGACCAGAAAACTCTTCATGTCCTTGGGCGACACCCAAGGAATCGTTCCTTCGTCCCAGTAAGACGGGTCGCTTTTAGAGGGTGTTCCACCGCCGGATGCCGTAGCGACGTCCATGATCGTTGCAACGCACCAGCCGTTCGGGGCCATTACTTCAGTCAAGCTACCAACTCCTCATTCATTTCCGCCAGCAACCCATCGAGCTGCTCGCCAAATACATTCCATGCCTTCTGCAGCCCGCCGCGAGCGGCGAGCTGGGCGTAGTCAAAATCCTCGCGGCTGATCGAGCAGCTGGACGCGATGTGGTCCTTGATCAGGCGCAGCCACTGGGTCTGTTCGTCGGTGAACGACGTGGCGCGCTGCGCATTGTGGCGGAAGATCCATGCCTGGAAGCGCTTGTCGACGCTGTCGGCGAAGGGTTGCAGCTCGTGGTCCAGCCCTAGCGCAAAGCGCACCAGCGCCACCAGGTCGGTGAGCTGGCGGCGGGTGTCGGCGCCTTTCACCTGGCTGGCCTGCACACGCGCATAGGCCGACCACAGCCGCTCGGTGGTGAGCATCAGCGGCGGGCGCGACAGCGCGTCGTGCAGCTCCTCGATCATGGCGAAGGTGAGCTGGCGACGCTGGTAGGGCTGCTGGTAGAAAAAATCCAGCGCGGCGATTTCGTCCCTGTGTTCGCGCAGGTAGTCGGCGAAGGCCTGCACGGTGGCCCTGGCGTGCTCTTCGGCCTGCACGCTGAAGCCGGCATAGGTGACCTTGTCGGGATTGATGTGGTCGATGATCTGCTCGCGTTCGCGGCGCACGGATTCGATCAGGTCGCGCAGCCTGGGATCGTCGAACGGCTGGCAGGCGGCGCTGATGCGCTGCAGGCGCGCGGTGGCCAGTTCCTCTTCGGTGAGCGTGTCTTCGCTGCGGGTGATGCCGGCGGCCTGGGCATGGTCCAGCGCGTCGGCCACCACGCGGTCGGGGTCGAGCGCGCTGACCAGGCCGCGCGCCAGATCCTGCAAGGCCACGCCGCCTGAGGTCTGCTTGATGCGCGCCAGCGCCTTGTCGTCCAGCTGCCTGGTGAGCCGCACGAGGCGGTTGCCGAGGGTGAGCACGGTGTCGTCATCGCGGCCGCCGACGGCCACGCTCTTGAGCAAGGCATCCAGCGACACGCCGGGTTTCTTTTCCAGCGGGCGGCTTTCGGTCTTGAGCGATTTCTCCACGCCGACCGCGTCGATCAGCACGAAGTGGGTCTTGGCGCTGTCGGCGCTGTTGCTGACTTTTTTCAGCGACTCGGCATCGAGGCTGCGCACGCCGCGGCCCTTCATCTGTTCGTAATAACCGCGGCTGCGCACGTCGCGCATGAACAGCAGCACTTCCAGCGGCTTCACGTCGGTGCCGGTGGCGATCATGTCCACGGTGACGGCCATGCGCGGGTAATAGTCGTTGCGGAAGTTGGACAGGATGGTGTCCGGGTCTTCGTCGGCCTTGTAGGTGACCTTCTTGCAGAAGGCGTTGCCCTCGCCGTAGACCTCGCGCACCAGCTTGATGATGTCGTCGGCGTGGCTGTCGGTCTTGGCGAAGATCAGCGTCTTGGGCACCTCCTTGCGGCCGGGGAAGATGCTGGTTTCCACGGCGGACTTCATCGCCTGGATCACCTGGCGGATCTGGCTGGTATTCACTACCGAGCGATCCAGCTCCTTGCCGGTGTAGGCCAGGTCCTCGTCGGTTTCGGCCCAGCGCTTCTTGCGGGTTTCGCGGTCGCGGTGATCGACCCATTCCCTGGCCTTCAGCTCGGCACCGGCCCTGGTGATCCGGGTTTCGATCTCGAACACGTCGTAGCCGACGTTGACGCCATCGACCACCGACTGCTCGTAGCTGTATTCGGCCACTACGTTCTCGTTGAAGAAGCCGTAGGTGCGCTTGTCCGGCGTGGCGGTGAGGCCGATCAGAAACGCATCGTAGTAATCCAGCACCTGCTTCCACAGGTTGTAGATGCTGCGGTGGCACTCGTCGATGACGATGAAGTCGAACGTCTCGATCGGCACGGCCGGGTTGTAGCGCACCGGCTTCGGTGACTTGCCCGCCTGCGGCAGCTCGGCCAGCGAGATGTCCTCGGCGGAGTCGTCGATCGCCTCGCCGGAGAGGATCGAATACATGCGCTGGATGGTGCTGATGCACACCTGCGCGTGCGGGTCGATGTGGCTTGAGGCCAGGCGCTGCACGTTGTACAGCTCGGTGAACTTGCGGCCGTCGTCCGGTGGCGTGTACGCCATGAACTCCTGATGCGCCTGCTTGCCGAGGTTGCGCGTGTCGACCAGAAACAGGATGCGCCGGGCGCCGCCGAATTTCAGCAGGCGGTAGATCGCGGTGATCGCGGTAAACGTCTTGCCGGCGCCGGTGGCCATATGCACCAGCGCACGCGGCTTGCCCGTGGCCAGCGATTTTTCCAGGCCGGTGACGGCGCTGATCTGGCAATCGCGCAGATTGCGTTCGGGCAGCGGCGGCATCTGTTCGGCGAGGCGGGTGCGCAGGGTATCGGGTTGCGCGGCCCAGGCAGCCAGCGTCTGTGGCTGGAAGAAGTGGAACAGCTCGCGCGCGCGCGGGCGCGGGTCGCCCCCATCGGTGAAGTGGATGATCTGGCCGGTGCTCTCGTACAGGAAGCGCAGCGGCTGGCTGCCCTTGCGCCACTTGAGGCCGGCGTTGGCGTAGCGCTCGGTCTGCGCTTCGTGGACGGTGAGGTTTTCGCCGGCCTCGTCGCGCTTGGCCTCGATCACGCCGACCGGCGCGCGGTCAACGAACAGCACGTAATCGGCCGGGCCGGTATCGGTGGGGTATTCGCGCACCGCGATGCCTTGCGCTGCGCCGAGGTTGAGCTGCTTCATGTCTTGCACCACCCAGCCCGACGCTGCGAGCTTCTGGTCGATGATCTGCCGGGCCCTGGATTCCGGTGTCATGTCCGGGTCCCTTCGCAGCCATCCATCAACAACCGTGCCATGCCTGGTCTTCCTCTATGGCGGAACCTGCTTCGGGGGAGTGGAAACCGCACGACTCCAGGCCGCAGACACGTGGGTGGCGCTCCCCGCAGCGAGCATAGGGGAATGTTTGCAAGTAAGCACAAAGTCGACAGCCACACCCTGCGTGCGCATGACGCGGAGCCGGGCAGGAAAAAGCCCGCGCGATGCGGGCTTTTTCCTGCGGCGACTGGTGCTGGTCGGTCGCGGCCTGCATGCCGCCATGCTTACGGCTCGACCGGCTTGCCCCCCGCGGCCTTCAGCTGGCGGTTGAGTTCGGCCAGCCGGGTCTGCTTCAGCTGCTGCCAGGCGTCGAGCGTGGCGGAAAGGCTCTTCGACAGCGTGGCGTAGGCGGCCTGCGCGTCGGGGCTGGGGTCGGCGTCGGCGCCGTCGACGGCCTGAAGCAGCTTGTCCAGGTTCATCGACAGCGCGCGCAGGCTGTCGGTGCGCTGCGGCGGGCTGCCCATGCTGTTGCGCGGATCGGGGTGCAGCTGCACGCCGGACAGGTCCGCCGCCTGGCGCATCAGCGCGTCGATCTGATCGCGCAGCGCGGGGCTGGCCTGGGCCCGGCGCGCGTCCAGCGCCTGCAGCAGGCGATCCGCATCGGTATCGGCGGCATCGGCGCGTGCGCCGGCCTGCTCCACCTGGCGCGCCAGCGCAAACTCGCGCTGCAGCGCCGCGTCGGACACCTGCACGCGCGGATCGGGCAGCACCGTCAGCGGCTGCCGGTAGTGGTGGCCGGCCACGCTCAGCTCCACCGTATACGCCCCCGGCGGCGCCCACACGCCGGCGTCGCCGCCGCCTTCCATCGCCTCGGTGGGCGTCGCCGGCTGCAGCGGCGGGTAGCGCAGGTTCCACACGAAGCGGTGCATGCCCGCCGTGGTCGACAGCCGCATCGGCGCGGGCACCCACTCCGGCGCGATCGGCAGCGTGGCCGGGTTCGGCGCGATCACCGGGTCGGTGCTGCTGAAGCGGCGCACCAGCTGCCCGTGCGCGTCGAGCACGCTCAGCGTCACCGGTCCCTTGACCGCGGGCGGCAGCGCGTGGTCGATGATCGCGCCGTCCGGCGGGTTCGCCGCGGTGGGCTCGTCCTTCGGCATCGGCGTGCCGGTGAAGCTGGCCGGGCGCGCGCGGATCGCGGCGGCCGGCTTGAACAGGGTGACCGCACCGGCGCGCACGCCGGCCAGCTGCCGCAGCGCGGTGACGTCGTCCATGATCCAGAAGCCGCGGCCGTGGGTGGCGATCACCAGGTCGTTGCCGTGCACGTCGATGTCGCGCACCGAGGTCGTCGGCAGGTTCTGCTGCAGCGGCTGCCAGTGCGCGCCGTCGTCGAACGACGCGTACACGCCGCGCTCGGTGCCGGCATACAGCAGGCCCTTGCGCACGGGATCCTCGCGCACCACGTTGACGAAGCTGTTGGCCGGGATGCCGCCGGTGATCGGCGTCCAGTTCGCGCCGCCGTCGCTGGTGCGGTAGATGTACGGCCGGTCGTCGTCGAGGCGATGGCGGTCGACCGCCAGGTACGCCACGTTGGCGTCGAAGCGGGACGGCTCGATGCCGGCGATCTTCGACCACGGCGTCAGCGCCTTCGGCGTCACCTGGCGCCAGTGCGCGCCGCCGTCGTCGGTGCGCCAGACCAGCCCGTCGTCGGTGCCGATCCACAGCGCCTGCGCGCTCAGCGGCGAGGGCGCGATGGTGTAGATCACGCCGCGGCGCCGGTCGACGTGGTTGTCGTCGGCGGCGGTGACGGGGTCGAGGTTGGACGGCGTGCCGGCATCTTCGCGGGTGAGGTCGGGGCTGATCGGCGTCCAGTGGTCGCCGCCGTCACTGGTGCGGAACAGCCGCTGGTTGGCGAAGTACAGCACCTTGTGGTCGCGTTTGGAAAACGTCAGCGGCAGCGTCCACGCGCTGCGGTAGTGCGCGGCCGGGTAGGCCAGCGTGGGATCGACGTCGCGCACCTGCCCGCTGCGCACGTCGAGCTTGTCCACCTTGCCGCCGTAGACGATGTCGTGGTTGTCCGGATCGGGCGCGATCATGCCGCTCTCGCCGCCGGGGGTGATCTCGTGAAACTGCTGCATGGTGATGCCGTCGCCGCTGCCGGTGCGGCTGGGCAGCGCCACCGCGCCGGAATCCTGCTGCGCGCCGTAGACCCAGTACGGGAAGCGGTTGTCGGTGCTGACGTGGTAGATCTGCGCGGTGGGCTGGTTGTACCAGCTCGACCAGGTCTTGCCGCCGTTGAGGGTGATCAGGGTGCCCTGATCGATGCCGAGGATCTGCCGGTTGGAGTCGGTCGGGTCGATCCACATCTGATGGAAATCGTCGCCGGTGGGGTCGCCCTTCAGCGCGATGAACTGCTTGCCGCCGTCATCGGAGCGCAGCACGATGGTGTTCATCACGTAGACGCGGTCGGCGTTTTTCGGATCCACCGTGAGTCGGCAGAAGTACCAGCCGCGCTGCCAGAGCCGCTGGTCGCTGGTGAGGTGCTGCCAGTGCGCGCCGCCGTCGTCGGAGCGGTACAGGCCGCCTTCGCCCGCTGGCGCATCGACCAGCGCGAACACGCGGTCCGGCTGGCTCGGCGCCAGCGCGATGCCGATGCGGCCGGGGTGCGCGGGAAAGCCGTTGCCCTGCAGATGGCTCCAGTGATCGCCACCGTCGTGCGATACATACAGGCCGCTGCCCGGGCCGTTCGACGGCGGGTACACGCTCCACGGCGGCCGGCGCGTCTGCCACAGCGCGGCGTAGATCGTGTTCGGGTCGCCGGGCTTGAAGGCGAGGTCGATCGCGCCGGTGTCGGCGTTCTTGAACAGCACCTTGTCCCACGTCTTGCCGCCGTCGCGCGAGCGGAACACGCCGCGCTCAGCGTTGGCGCCGTAGGCGTGGCCCAGCGCGGCGACGAACACCACGTCCGGGTTGCGCGGGTCGACCAGCACGCTGCTGATCTGCTGCGTGTCGGCCAGCCCGATGTGCGTCCAGTGCCGGCCCGCGTCGGTGCTCTTGTACATGCCGTCGCCGTGGGCGATGTCCGAGCGCATGTCGGCCTCGCCGGTGCCCACGTAGATCGTCTTCGGATCGCTCGGCGCCAGCGCCAGCGCACCGATCGAACCCACCTTTTCGTGGTCGAAAATCGGCTGCCAGGTGCGCCCGGCGTCCGCCGTGGCCCACACGCCGCCGTCCACCGCGCCGAAATAGAAGTGCCGGCTGTCGCCCGGAATGCCCGCCACTGTCAGCACGCGGCCGCCGCGGAACGGCCCGATCAGCCGCCAGCTGAGGCCCTGGTAAAGCGACGGATCGACCGCGGCGTGCGCGCCGAGCGCGGTGGCGAGGCCGAGGGCAAGCACGGCAAGGTGGCGACGCAAACGCATGGGCGGTTCCCCGATGGGCACTGGATCAAAGACCCCAGTGTATGGCCGATGGCGGCGTGGCGATCAAGGCCCGGAAGTCACGCCCGCTTAGCTACCGCAGCCGTCAGCCCGCATCGAAGCGATAGCTCACGCTCAGCTGCAGCGAGCGCGCCGGCAGCAGGTAGAGCTGATCGACGCCCAGCTCGCTGGCCGCCACCGCATCGCGCCGGTTGCCGAGGTTGCGGCCATCCAGGCGCAGCTCCCAGGCGGCTTGCCGGTAGCCGATGCCGGCGTCCAGCGTGGTGTAGCCGCCCGCCCGCGCGGTGTTGCGCTGATCCAGGAAATGGGCGCCGTTGAAGTCGGCCACGGCATAGGCGGTGAGGCCCTCGCGCGGTGCCCAGGTAAAGCCCGCGCTGGCCAGCGTCTGCGGCGACAGCTGCAGGTACTTGCCCTGCAGCTGCACCGGCGTATTGCCGTAAAGCTGCACGTAGTTGCCGAAGCGGGCGTCGTGATGCGCATACGTGGCGACCACCGCCAGCGCGTCGGTGAGCCGGAAGCGGCCGTCCAGCTCGGCGCCGGTAAAGCGCTCGCTGCCTGCGTTGGTCAGGCCGGGCAGGCCGTTCACCGCCTGCGCCACCACCAGGTGGCGGAAGCGCATGTCGAACAGCGACAGGTCCCAGGTCAGACGCCCGTGCAGGTGCTGCCCCTTCAGCCCCAGCTCGGCGCTGCGCGCGGTTTCCGGCTGCAGGATGCCGCCCTCCGATTCCGGCCCGAAGTCGATCACCGCCGGCTTGAACATGTCGCGGTAGTTGGCATACGCGGTGACCGAGTCGCGCTGCCGCTGCCACAGCCGGTAGCTGGTGCCGAGAGTGCCGCTCCAGCGCTGGTCGCTGCGCCGCTGCGAGCCGCGCTGGTCCTCGACCGGCAGCGGGCCGGTATTGTCGATATGACTGGCGTCGCGCACTTCGCTGGTGCGGTTGTAGCGCACGCCGGCGGTCAGGTGCCACACGTCGCTCAGGGCGTCATGGAACTCGGCGTACAGGCCGGAAAAATTGCGCCGGTCGCCGACGTAGGTGAACTCGTCGATGTGGCGGCTGCGCCAGTCCGGCGCGTTGCTGCCATCGGGCAGTACCGCGTATTCGAAATTGGCGCTGCGCTGCGCGCCGCGGCCGTACAGATCGTCGAAGCCCCAGATCAGGTTCGCCTGCGCGGACAGCGCGGTCACCACGTGGCTGTCCAGATAGACGTCCGTCTTGCGCACGGTCTGCTGATAGCCATCGGCGTTCGGGGTCACGCCATCGGCGCTGAAATTCTGCCGCAGGTAGCCGCGCACGTTGCGGTCGTCGGTGCGGGTCACCGCGAGCGTGCTGCTCCACGCGCCCAGCGCGGTGGGCCGCGTGTAGCCCAGCGCGAGCTGCGTGCGGTTCTCGTCGCTGCGCGCGCCCAGCGGATTGTCGTTGGCATCCAGCGGCACGCGCGGCGAGAGCATGCCGTTTTCCACCGGATGCGGGCTGCCCGGCTGCTGCCGCAGCACCGAGGCGTCTACGTCGAGCGTGAACTCGCCGCCGCCGAGCTCGGCGGCGCCGCGATACAGCAGGTGCCGACGCTGGAAGCCAGTGCGCGCGCCGGCCAGCCGCTGGTTCTCGCCGTCGGCCAGCAGCGACTGCCGCCACGCGGCGTTCGCCCCCGACAGCGGCAGCGCCAGCGAGAACGTGGCGCTGCCGCGGCTGCCCGCGCCGAGCGTGACGCGCGCCGGGCCTTCGCCGGCAGGGTAGTGGATCGCCTGGATCACGCCGACGAAGCTGGTGGCGCCGTAGTTCACCGGCGCGCCGCCTTTCAATACCTCGATGCGCTCGACGTTGGACAGGTCGAGGCTGGCCAGCGCCGGCGTGAAGGCGCCGCCCGCGGGCACGCCGTCGACCACCAGCAGAAACGCATCGAATTCGCGCAGCCCCCACAGCGACGGCACCGCCGAGGCCGGGCCCGCGTCGCCGCCAGGCGCGATGGATACCCCGGCCACCTGCGCCAGCGCGGTGCGCAGGTCATGCGCGCCGCGTGCGCGCAGCTCGGCGCCGCTGATCACGGTCACCGCGGCGGGCGTATCGCGCAGCGCGACGGGCACCTTCGAAGTGGTCACCTCGACCGGCTGCAGGGTGACCTGATCCGTCGCGCGTGCGGCCAGCGGCGCCGCGGCGGCGAGAAACATCAGCGTCTGCGCCCAGCGGGCCGACGAGGGCACATGCGACATCCGGTACTGCTCCCATCTCAAAGCGATGCCCCGCGCCGATGCGGCAGACCAAGGCTGCGGCGGCGCTCAGCGTGCGGAAGGCGGCTCGCCGGCACGCGTGCCGGGTCCGCAGGATGACTGTATGGCAGCCACATTACTGTGCGGGCAAGGCCCGGAAGTCACGCTGCACGCGAGGCACCGTCACCTGCCGTACCCGCTGCGTGCGCTATCTGTCGATCGCTCAGGGCACGCCGATGCCAGGCTGCTGCCGCATTCCCCTGCTTCACCGAAACCTGCCGAGAGCCTCTCATGCATGAAAATCCAGCCAGTGACGTGTTCCACCCTGTCGGTCGGGCGTGGTTGAACAAAGTGCCCGAAATCACCCTGTACTTTTGGGTGATCAAGATCCTCTGCACCACGGTGGGCGAGACCTTCGCCGACTTCCTCAACGTGAACCTGCAGCTGGGGCTCACCAATACCACCTGGCTAATGGGCAGCCTGCTGATCGTTACGCTGATCGTGCAGTTCCGCGCCAGCCGCTACAAGGCGGCCATCTACTGGCTGGCGGTGGTGCTGCTCAGCATCGTCGGCACCCTGATCACTGACAACCTGACGGACAACTTCGGCGTCTCGCTGGTCACCACCACCCTCGTGTTCAGCGTGATGCTGGCGATCACCTTCGTCGCCTGGCAGCTCACCGAAAAAACGCTGTCGGTGCACACGATCCACACGACGCGGCGGGAAGCCTTCTACTGGCTGGCGATCCTGTTCACGTTTGCGCTGGGCACTGCCGCCGGCGATCTGGTGGCGGAGCAGCTGAAGCTGGGTTACCTGCTCTCCGCGCTGATGTTCGCGGGGCTGATCGCGCTGATCACGGTGGCCCATTTGCGTTTTGGTTTGAATGCGATATTTGCGTTCTGGGCGGCCTACATCCTGACCCGTCCCCTGGGCGCCTCGATCGGCGACTATCTGTCGCAATCGCGCGATCAGGGTGCGCTGGGTCTGGGTACGGTGGTGACCAGCGCGCTGTTCCTGGTCACGATCCTGGTTCTGGTCACCTACCTGGCGATCACCCGCAGGGACGTCACCGGTCCGGCGACGGGCGTGGCCTGAATCGGCCCGGCCGCGCTGCCTGCCTACGGCTTCACGAAGCGCAGCGTCATCCGGTCCGATTCGCCGATCGCGCGCATCTTCGCGTGCTCGCTGGCGGGGCCGGCCAGATCCGGCGGCAGGCGGTGCACGTTGATGTCTTCGGGGTCTTTCGGATTGGCGTTGACCTCGGACACACCGCCGAGGCGGAAGCCGGCGTTGAGCCCCAGCGTGATCAGGTAGTCCTCGGGCAGCCGGTGCAGCAGCCTGGAGCTTTGCACCGCGTCGGCAAACGGTTTGGCGCGGTGCTCGGTGACGCCGAGCACGCCGCCGGGCTTGAGCACGTCGAAGGCCGCCTTGAACACCGCGGCGAGGGTGGCCGGGCTGTGGTTGAGCCAGTCGTGCGTGTTGCGGAAGGTGAGCACCATGTCGGCGGAGTTGTCCGGGCCCAGCTTCACCTGCGCGGGCGGCGCGAACGGCACCACCTTCTCGATGTGGCCGAACACCGCCGGGTTGGCCTTGATGGTGTTGGCGAACGAGGGCGGCGCGGCCTCGATCAGGTGACCGTGCGGGGCCAGGAACGGCGCCAGGATTTCGGTGAACCAGCCGCCGCCGGGGGCCAGCTCGATCACCGTCATGTCCGGCTGGATGCCGAAAAACTGCAGCGTCTGCACCGGGTGGCGATACGGATCGCGCGCCTTCTGCGCGGCCGGGCGCCAGCTGCCGTCGGCCGCCTGCTGCAGCAGTGCGGTGGTATGGGTGTTGGTCGAGACGCTGGTGTCGACGGGCGCAGCGGCGGCGCTGCCGGCGACCGCGCCGAGCAGCAGGGAAGCGAGCAGCAGGGTGAGTGACTTGCGCGTGTGCGGAAGCATGCGTGCGATCTCCGGACGATGGGTGGTCAAGGTTACTCCCGGCAAGGCGTGCCGCGCCGCTGCGGGGTCGTCAGCATCGACGGCCCCGCAGTGGCGCGGGTTACTGTTCCGCCGCATTACGGCACAGCGGTAATCTGCTCGGGCGCGCCGCTCATCACGGTCGGCGCGCCGGCGGCGTAGGCCGCGCGGTTGTAGGCGGCGACGTCGCCGGCCAGCAGCGCGTTGAACTCGGCGAGCTTGCCGTTGAACTGCGCATCCAGCTGCTGCTCCAGCTGCAGCAGCGCCGGCGTGGGCGGCTGCCCCTGCAGGCTGCCGAAGCCGTAGCCCAGCGCCTGCATGCCGCCGTGCAGATCGGAGAGTTCCTTCAGGTCATCCTCGACCACGTCGTGCTGCACGTTCGGCGCGTAGATGCTGTCGCGGAACTTGCCCAGTTCGCCGTCGAGCTTTTTCGCCTGCACCAGTGCTGCGGCATAGCTGGCGTTGTCGCCGGCCTTGTCCTCGAACTGCTTCAGCGTGGCGCGCATCGCGGTGACCCGGTTGAGCATGTCGTCGATGGCGCTGAGCTTGCTGCGCGCGGCCAGCGCGTGCTGCAGGCAGGCCTGTGCAGCGGCAGTCGCCGGCGCCTGGTTGGGATCGGCCTTCACCAGCACGCTCTCGCTGGCGCTGTGGCCGTCCGCACTCACCGTGACCTGGTAGGTGCCCGGCAGCACGGCCGGCCCCTTCGCGTTGTTGCCGTCCTTCTCCGGATGCTCGGGTTTGTCGAAGTCGAGCCTGGTGGCGCCGTCGTAGTTCATGTTCCACACGTAACGGTTCACGCCGGCCTTGGCGTTGGTGTAGCGGGTGGCGACCAGCTTGCCGGCGGCGTCGCGCACGGTGATGGTGACCGCGCCGTGCGTGGCCTTCTTGTCGGCCTTGATCGCCTTCGGCACGCTGTAGTCGATCAGCACGCCGTCGGGCGCATTCGGCACCGTGTACAGCGGCTCGGCGCCTTCGCCGCGCGACCAGCGCACGAACTCCACGCCGGCGCGCGGCGTGAACAGATGCAGCGGCTGCTTCGCCACGCTGTCGCTGTATTCGGCCAGCGGCGCGAAGTGGTCGAACACGAAGATGCCGCGGCCGTGGGTGGCCAGCAGCAGGTCGCCCTGCACGAACTTCACGTCGAACACCGGCACCGTCGGCAGGTGGGCTTCCAGCCTTGACCAGTGGCCGCCGTTGTCGCGCGAGACGAAGGCGCCGATGTCGGTGCCGGCCACCAGCACGCCGGCATGCTGCGGGTCCTCGCGCACCACGAACACCGGCGCGTCCGGCAGCCCCTTGTCGATACGCGTCCAGCTCTTGCCGTAGTTGTCGGTGCGGTAGACATAGGCGTGGCGGTCGTCCAGCTCGTGCGCGTCGAACGCCACATAGGCGTGGCCCGGCTGGCTCGCCGACACGCCCACCTGGTACACCCGCGCCCACTTCGGCGCGCCGCCCGGCGTCACGTTGCTCCAGTGCGCGCCGCCGTCGCGGGTGAGCTGCACCAGGCCGTCGTCGGTGCCGGCCCACAGCACCTTGGGATCGGACGGGGCGATGCTCAGCGACAGCACGGTGTCGTAGGTTTCCGCGCCGGACAGGTCGAGGTTCACCGGGCCGCCGGAGAGCGCCTGCTTGGTCTTGTCGTTGCGCGTCAGGTCGCCGCTGATCGGCGTCCAGCTGAGCCCGGCATCGGTGGACTTGAACACCACGTTGCCGCCCAGGTAGACGGTTTTCGGGTTTGCCGGATCGACCGCGATCGGGCTGGTCCAGTTGAAGCGGTACTTCACCTCGGTCAGCGGCAGATCGTTGTAGAACGCCGGGCCGTGCAGGTACGGCATGGCGAAGTCGCTGCGCTTGCTGTCGCGATGGAACACCGCCATCGCGCCGTCCTGCGCGTCGTTGTAGATCAGGTCGTCGCCCGCCGGCACCACGTACTGGCCGTCACCGCCGACCACGTTGAACCAGTCGCTGGCGCTGTTGACGTTGTCGGCCAGCGAGCTGACCGGGCCGCACCAGCCGCTGTTGTCCTGCAGGCCGGCGCACACGGTGTATGGCGTCTTGTCGTCGGCCGCCACCATGTAGTCCTGCTCGATCGGCAGGCCGTCGAGGAAGCGCCAGCTCTTGCCGCCGTCCTGGCTCAGATAGGCGCCGCCGTCGTTGCCCTGGATGATCCGCTGCGGCTGGGTCGGGTCGATCCACAGCGCGTGGTGATCGACGTGCACGGTCTTGTCGATCTCGTGCGCGGTCTTGCCGCCGTCGTCCGATTCCATCAGATGAAACGACATGAAATACAGCCGGTCGGCGTCGGTCGGCGAGACCGCGAAGCGCGAAAAGTAGAACGGCCGCACGTCCAGCGCGTGGTTGTCGCTGACCTCGCTCCACTTGTCGCCGAGATCGTGCGAGACGAACAGCAGGCCCTTGCCCGGCTTGGTCTCGATCAGCGCGTAGACGCGCTCCGGATCGCTCGGCGCGGTGGCCACCGCGATGCGCCCCAGCGGGCCCTTCGGCAGGCCTTCGGCGAGCCGCGTCCAGGTGGCGCCGCCGTCGGTGGAGCGCCACAGGCCGCTGCCCTTGCCGCCGTCGACCAGGTTCCACGGATGGCGCACCACCTGCCAGGTGGCGGCGAACAGCACCTCGGGGTTGCCCGGCGCCATCGCCAGGTCGATCGCACCGGTCTGGTTGTCGACAAACAGCGTCTTGTGCCAGCTCTTGCCGCCGTCGGTGGTCTCGAACACGCCGCGTTCGGCATTCGGTCCCCAGGCATGGCCGAGCGCCGCCACCAGCACGTGATCGGGGTTCTGCGGATCAACCACGATCTGGCCGATCTGGCCGGCGTCCTTAAGGCCCATGCGCTTGAAGTTCTTGCCGGCGTCGGTGGACAGGTACACGCCGGCGCCGTCCATGATGTCGTTGCGGATATTGCTTTCGCCGGTGCCCACCCAGACCAGGTTGGGGTTGGACGGCGCCAGCGCCAGCGCGCCGATCGAGGCCGACGCCTCGTGGTTGAAGATCGGCTTGAAGTGCTCGCCGCCGTCGCTGGTTTTCCACACGCCACCGGCCGCGGCGCCCACGTAGTAGGTCAGCGGCTGGCCGGGGATGCCGGCCACCGCGGTGACGCGTCCGCCGGCGATCGCCGGGCCCAGATCGCGGAAATGCAGCTGGTCGAACGGGCCCTTGGCCGCGGGCTTGGCGCTGGTGCTGGCGGGCGCGTCGGCGGCGAACGCGGGCAGCGCAACCAGTACGGAAACGATGGCGAGGGAGAGCAGGCGGCGGCGATGGCTGGACATGAGCGGGTGTTTCCTCCGGGCAGTAGCGGGGTGCGCAGCGGGGGGCCACCGCACCATGACAATCCGGGCACTGTGCGGCGGCCGTTCGCCCGCTGACAAGTGACGAAGGTACTGGTCGCGCGGCGCAAGAGTTTGCGTTGTCAGGTTGAAAGCGCTGGCGGCTATGGCAAGCTACCGGATGTTCAACGCAGTCGCGTCGGAGATCACCATGAGCACGAATCTTGAAGTCCTGGAGGCTGAAGCGCTGAAGCTTGCCCCTGCGGATCGTTCACACCTGCTTGGGCGGCTCATCGCGAGCCTCGATGTCGATCCCGGAGTCGAGGAAAGCTGGGAGCTGGAGGCGGATCGAAGGGAAACTGCGTTGGAGTCGGCCTCGGTGGCCGAAGTCTCTTCGCAGGAAGCCATGGGTCGCCTTCGGTCAAGACTTGTTCCGTGACGTATACGCTCCACCCGGACGCCGAGCATGACATCGCTGATGCCCTGGATTTCTATACAGCGCAGGCCGGCATGCTCGTTGCGCAGAGGTTCCTCGACGAGTTTGAACGGGTTGCCCATCTGCTGGTCAAGCACCCGGACTTCGGCGTGCCAACCGCGAACGGGCGCCGAGCGTTTCCGCTGCGGATCTTTCCGTACTCCGTTGTGTACCGAAGCCTCGAAACAGGCATTCGAATCATCGTGGTACGTCATCAGCGAAGGAAGCCAGGGCACGGCAACTCGCGACGTTAGCAGGGGTTTTCGGAGTCAGATCCTGCTTTGATACATCGGCCTGATCGACCAAGTCGCGCACGTCGCCGGCAAGCGCTGCACCAAACCTTCGCTGGAGGCCTGACTGATACTGCGTGCTCTGCGCCTGTCGCAGTGGATGCCGCACCGGCCATGGATCAGGTGCGCTCTGAGGCCGGCAGAAGCAGTGGAAGCACAAGCCCATGGCATGGTCGACGGCGGCATCCATCGGCTATCCGCTCCGGCAATGGTCAAGAGTGCCATCAAGGCAGTTGCTGGCTTGTCATGTATCGCATATCGGTATACGGTACGCCCATGATCAAGACCTTCGCGGGCAAGGACACGGAAAGCCTGTTTCAGGGTGCCCGCGCCCGACGCTTTGCGAATATCGAAGGCCCCGCCCGCCGCAAGTTGGAATATCTCGATGCGGCGGTCGTGCTGGACGATTTGCGAGCGCCGCCCGGCAATCGCCTGGAAGCGCTCAAGGGCGATCGCGCTGGACAGCACAGCATTCGCGTCAACGACCAGTTCCGCATCCGCTTCCGCTGGAAGGATGGCGACGCGTACGAGGTCGAAATCACCGACTACCATTGACGATTGACGGAGGAAAGACCATGGCTGCAAAACTGCTGGCGCCCATTCATCCCGGCGAAATCCTGCGCGAGGAATTCATGCTGCCGATGGAGCTGTCGAGCCACGCCGTTGCCCGCGCCATCGGCGTGACGCCGGCGCGCGTGAACGACATCGTCAACGAGAAGCGCGGCATCACCGCAGACACCGCGCTGCGTCTGGGCCGCTACTTCGGCACCACCGCCGACGTATGGATCAACCTGCAGAAGCGGTATGAGCTGGAAACGGCACGCCGCGAACTGGGCAATACCCTCGCCAGCATCCAGCCACGCGCTGCGTAATGGCTTCAGCGAATCACCGATCGAGCGGCTGACGGTGATGCTGAGTCTGGCGAAAGTGCCCACCCTCGTTGAGCCGTGAGTGCGGCGGCATGCGCAAACGTGGATACCGATGGTGACCGGCGGTGCGACCGGAGTATCTTCGGCGCCTGCGCTGACGCTGCCACGACGCTTCCATCTCTGGGGACACCTCATGCCGATTCGCCCGATCTTTCATTCCATGCTGGCGCTTGCCGGCCTGTGGCTTGCCTCGACCACGGCCGCCACGGCCGCGGCGACGGCGCCTGCTGCGGCGGCGCCGGACCACAGCGTCACCGGCGCGCTTCAGTGGCGGCTGCTCGGGCCGTTCCGCGGCGGCTGGGCGACGATGGCGGCGGGCGTGCCGACGCAGCCGGACACGTTCTACTTCGGCGCGGCCGGCGGCGGTGTGTGGAAGAGCGTCGATGCCGGGCGCACCTGGCAGTCGCTGTTCGACCGGGAGCCGGCCGCCGCGGTGGGCGCGCTGGCGATCGCGCCGTCGAACCCGCAGGTGATCTACGTGGGCACCGGCCAGGTCGCCGCGCGCTACGACATCGGCGGCGGCAACGGCGTGTATCGCTCGGCCGACGGCGGCCGCAGCTGGCAGCACATGGGTCTCGCCGACAGCCGCCACATCGGCAAGATCCTGGTTGATCCGCAGCATCCGGACACGCTGCTGGTCGGCGCGCTCGGTCACTACTTCGGGCCGAACCACGAGCGCGGCGTATTCCGCTCCACCGACGGCGGCCGGCACTGGCAGCAGACGCTCTACATCAACGACGACACCGGCGTGGTGGACATGGCCGCCGATCCGGCCAATCCGCAGGTCGTCTACGCCGCCGCGTGGCAGGTGCGCAACTATCCGTGGCTGTCGTATTTCCAGCCGAACGCGGGGCCGGGCAGCGGGCTGTATCGCTCGGCCGACTGCGGCATCAGCTGGAAACGCCTCGTGGGCCACGGCTGGCCCAGCGGCAACCTGGCGCGCATCGGCGTGGCCACCGCCAGCGGCGGGCGCGTGTATGCGGTGGTGGGCGACGCCAGCGCGCCGGCGCAGAGCGGGCTGTACCGCTCCGACGATGGCGGCGCGAACTGGCAGCAGGTCAGCCACGCCGGCTGGCTGGCCAACGACTACTTCAGCCGCATCACCGTCGACCCCAGCGACCGCGACCGCATCTACTCCGCCGGCCAGTCGATCCGCCGCTCCGACGACGGTGGCAAGAGCTGGCACATCTTCAAGGGCGCGCCCGGCGGCGACGACTACCACTACCTGTGGATCGACCCCAGCAACCCGCAGCGGATGATCACCGCCAGCGACCAGGGCGCCGTGGTGACCGTCAACGGCGGCGCCAGCTGGAGCAGCTGGTACAACCAGCCGACCGGGCAGTTCTACCACCTCGGCGCGGACAACCAGTTTCCGTACTGGGTCTACTCCGGCCAGCAGGATTCGGGCACCGTCGGCATCGCCAGCCGCAGCGACTACGGCTCGATCTCCTACCGCGACTGGCGCCCGGTCGGCGGCGACGAGCGCGACTACGACCTGCCGTATCCGGGCGATGCCAACATCGTGTTCGGCTCCGGCCTGGGCGGCCGCGTGTCGCGCTGGAACCGGCTCACCGGCGTGGTGCAGAACGTCGCGCCGTGGCCGGTCAACAGCTACGGCGAGCGGCCGACCGACTTCAAGTACCACTACACCTGGATCACCCCGATCGCCTTCTCGGCGCAGGCGCCGTATGCGCTGTACCTGGGCGCGCAGGTGCTGTTCAAGAGCACCGACCAGGGCCGCCACTGGGACGTGATCAGCCCGCCGTTGAACGGCAAGACCGCCAATGCCAGCCACTGCGACGGCAACCCGACCGCGGCCGAGGCGCTGGCCTGCGGCTACGGCGTGATCTACTCCATCGCGCCGTCGCCGCGCAGCAATGACGAGATCTGGATCGGCACCGACGACGGCCTGATCCAGCTCACCCGCGACGGCGGCAAGAGCTGGCGCAACGTCACCCCGAAAGGCATCCCCGCGTGGGCGAAGATCAGCACCGTCGACGTCTCCGCGCTGCAGCCGGGCACCGCCTATGCCGCGGTCGACAACCGTCGCCAGGACGACCTGCGCCCGCACGTGTGGCGCACGCACGACTACGGCGCCAGCTGGACCGACATCTCGGCCGGGCTGCCGGCGGACAGCTTCGTCAGCGTGGTGCGTGCCGATCCGCAGAAGGCCGGGCTGCTCTACGCCGGCACCAACCTGGGCGTGTTCGTGTCGCTCGACGACGGTGCGCACTGGCAGTCGCTGCAGCGCAACCTGCCCACCGCGTGGGTGCGCGACCTGCTGGTGCACGGCAACGATCTGATCGCCGCCACCCAGGGCCGCGCGATCTGGGTGCTGGACGACCTCACGCCGCTGCGCCAGGCCACCGCCGCGATCGAGCGCGCGCCGGTGCACCTGTTCACGCCGGCGCCGGCCGTGCGCGTGCGCGCGAACGAGAACAAGGACACCCCGCTGCCGCCGGAAACCCCGCTGGGGCAGAACCCGCCGGCCGGCGCGATCATCGACTACCGGCTCGCGGCGACCGCCCACGGCCCGGTGACGCTGGAAATCCGTGACAGCGCGGGCCAGCTGGTGCGTCGCTACGCCAGCGACGATCAGCCGTCCAAACGCGACGCGGAGCGCTACTTCGCCAAGGGCTGGCTGAAGGCGCCGGCGCAGCTGTCCGGGGCCGCCGGCATGCACCGCTTCGTGTGGGATCTGCGCTATCCGCGGCCGCAGGCGCTGCTGTACGGCTACAGCATCGCCGCCACCTGGGATGCGGACACGCCGCTGACGCCCGAGGGGCCGCTGGTGCTGCCGGGCACCTATCAGCTGGTGCTGCGCGTCGACGGCACGTCGTACCGGGCGCCGCTGACCGTCATGCCGGATCCGCGCGAGCGGGTCGGCGCGGCCGAACTGGCCGCCGGGCTCGCGTTTTCGCAGCGCATCGGCGCCACCCTGCAGCAGGTATGGCAGACCTACGGCGAAGTGCATGGCGTGCGCGAGCAGCTGGATGCGCTGGACCAGCAGCTCGCCAAGGATGCCGCGCAGCCGCCGCTGCGCGCCGCCGTCGCGGCGCTGCAGGCGAGCAGCAAGCCGCTGGTCAGCGGCAGCGGCGAGCAGTCGCTCAACCTGCGCGCGATGAACGACGCGCTCACCGCCATCGCCACCGACGTCGAAGGCGCCGACCGCGCGCCGACCAGCGGTCAGCAGCAGGCCTACGCTGAATACCAGGCCAACCTCGCCACGGCGCAGCAGCAGTGGCAGGCGCTGCGCAGCACCCAGCTGCCCGCGCTCAACCGCCAGCTGCACGCCGCCGGCCGCACCGAAGTCAGCGTGCCAAGCGCCGGGCAGATCCGGGCAGATGGCCCTGCGGAGGCGCAGGACCGGCCCTGAGTGAGGGCGCGCGGCGGGCGGCCGGATCGATCGCCCGCCGGGCGCTGCGGGCGATCGGGCGCCCCTTGAAACGTGTCAGACTGCTGCGGATGCCCACTGTCACTGTCACGGTCTGCGATATGTTGCTGGTTTCATGAAACTCGGGGACATCATGCGCTGGCGCATCGCCGGCCTGCTGCTGGCGGTGGTGGCGATCGTGGGGCTGCCGTACGTCGTCACGCTCAACAACACCCGCGACACGCAAAACACCGTCGGCTGGGTGATTCACTCCAATGCGGTGAAGGCGCTGACCTACCAGATCGCCTATATCGTGCGCGATAGCGAGACCGCCACCTATCGGCTGCTGACCGGCGATATCGACGAGCCCACCCGCACGCGCGCCGGCATGGCGGCCAAGGAAGTGGTTGCGCTGCTGCTGCAGCTGCGCGACATGACGCGTGACAATGCCAAGCAGCAGGTGCTGGTCGGCGCGCTCAATGGCAACGTCAGCGGCCGCATCGCGCTGATGAGCCAGGCGCTGGAACGTCTGCAGAAAGGCGACACCGCGGGTGCCCGGCAGTCGCTGCGTGATGGCCGCATCCTGTTCCGCATGAATGTGCTGATCGGGCAGATCGTGCAAAACGAGGATGCCCTGCTGCCCGGCCGCCAGGCGCTGGCCGGGAGGCAGCTTTTCAATGCGCGTGTGGTGCTGAGCATCACCGCGCTGGCGCAACTGCTGCTGCTCACCATCATCGTGATCATGTCCGAATGGCAGATCGGCCGCAGGCAAGTGGCGGAGACGCGCGAGAGCCGCGCCGTGCTGCGTGCGCAGCAGATTCTGCAGGCAGTGCGCGAGCCAATCGGCCTGTTCGACGACAGCCTGCGCAGCCTGCTGGTGAACAACGCCTTCAGTGAGCTGTATGGCGTGGATGTGCAGCAACACGCGCAGCCGCTGGCAGAGATGGGCAACGGCGCGTGGAACGACAGCGTCTTCCTGCAGCGTCTGATCGACGTGCTGCTGCGTGACCGCGAGCTGTGGGATTACGACATGCTCCAGCGCACCGTCGATGGGATCGAGCGCCATGTGGTGGTGAATGCGCGCCGGCTGCGGCAGAAGGACGAGGATGCGCCGACCCTGCTGCTGACAGTGAGCGATGTCACCGTGCGTGCGCTCGCCGAGCAGAAGGTCAACGAACTCAATCGCCAGCTGGAGGGCAAGGTGACGCAGATCTCCGACGTCAACCGTGAGCTGGAGGCGTTCAGCTACTCCGTCTCGCACGATCTGCGCGCGCCCCTGCGCCACATCTCCGGCTTTGCGCGCAAGCTGCAGCAGCACCTCGGCGAGCAGATTGACGACAATGCCATCCACTGTCTGGAGGTGATCACCAGCTCGGCGCAGCGGATGGCGCTGCTGATCGACGACCTGCTGGTGTTTTCACGGCTTGGCCGCGGCGCGCTGCGGCTGCAGGCGGTGGACATGCAGTCGCTGGTCGACGAGGCGCGCGAGCTGGCCGAATCCGGTGTGCAGGATCGGCGCATCGTGTGGACGGTGGCGCCGCTGCCGATGGTGATCGGCGACGAGAACATGCTGCGTACCGTGTGGCAGAACCTGCTCGGCAACGCGGTCAAATACACCGGCCAGTGCGAGGTCGCACGCATCGAGGTAAGCGTGCAGCAGGATCATCGTGGCGACTACGAGTTCACCGTCGCCGACAATGGCGCCGGCTTCGACATGCAATATGCCGACAAGCTGTTTGGCGTGTTTCAGCGGTTGCACCGCACTTCGGAGTTCTCCGGCAACGGCATCGGACTGGCCAACGTACGGCGGATCGTGACCCGCCACGGTGGCCGCGTCTGGGCCGAGGCCGAGCCGGGGCAGGGCGCCCGTTTCCATTTTTCGCTGCCGGCCACCGATCTGGCTGGGGCCCGTACCTGAGCCAATTCAATGAACAAGAAAGAATTGCGCACCATCCTGCTGGTCGAAGACAGCCACGCCGACGCGGAGATGGCGATGGACGCCCTGCGCGAGGCGCGTCTGGCCAACCCGGTGGTGCATGTGGAGGACGGCGTCGAGTGCCTTGACTATCTCTACGCACGCGAGGCATGGGCTGGCCGCACCAGCGGCGATCCGGCGGTGGTGCTGCTGGACATCAAGATGCCGCGCATGAACGGCCTGGACGTGCTCACCCGCATGCGCGCCGATGAGCGGTTGCGACGGATTCCGGTGGTGATACTGTCGTCCTCGCGCGAGGAGAGCGATCTGGCGCGCAGCTGGGATCAGGGCGCCAACGCCTACGTGATCAAGCCGGTCGACGTCGATCAGTTCTTCGACGCGGTGCGTACGCTGGGGCAGTTCTGGGCGGTGCTGAATCAGGCGGCCGAGGACAAGAACTGAGCGATGCGGCACGGAACACGCGCGATCTCATACGGTGGTTTGCGCCGCGGGACAAATCATCAGGAGTCGCAACATCAACATGCCGAATCGCCAGCTCCAGCCGATGCCGACCATTCGCGTGCTGCAGGTCGAGGACAGCCCGCTCGATGCCGAGCTGGTGCTGGCCGAGCTCGACCGCGATGGTCTCGGTTATGAAGTGCAGCTGGTCGACGACGCCCGGCGCTTCATCGCCGCCCTGCAGGAGTTCAAGCCGCACATCGTGCTGTCCGACCTGAGCGTTCCCGGGTTCTCCGGTCAGCACGCGCTGGAACTGTTGCGCGAGCGCGATGATGAAATTCCTTTCATCTTCGTGTCGGCGACCCTGGGTGAAGAGGCGGCGATCGAGGCGCTGCGCAATGGCGCCACCGATTACATCCTCAAGCAGAACCCGGCGCGGCTGGCCAGCGCCGTGCGGCGCGCGTTGGCCGAGGCGGATGCACACCGAGCCAGTCGTCGTGCCGAGGCGGAGCTGATCCGGGCGCAGCGTTTCGAGAGCCTGGCGATGCTTGCCGGCGGCCTCAGTCACGATCTGCGCAACCTGCTGCAGCCGCTGTTGCTGGCCGGCGACAGCCTGCAGGATTACCAGCACGATCCGCGCCTGGCACGGCTGGGCAAGCTGGTGCGCGACTGCGGCAAGCGCGGCCTGGACATGGTGCAGTCGATGCTGTCGTTCGCCCGCGGTGCGCGCCGCGCCGAGCAGGTGCGCGTGGGCGCCCTGCTGAGCGCGTTCGGCCTGCTGATGCAGGGTAGCGTGCCGCGCTCGGTGGCGATGGAGCTGGCGATCGAGGACCCCGAGCTGTCGTTCGAGGGCAACCACACCGAGCTGCAGCAGTGCCTGCTCAATCTCTGCCTCAACGCGATCCAGGCGATGCCCGATGGCGGCCAGCTGCGCATCGAAACCGCGCAGGCCCAGTTGCCCGAAAATTTCTTCCTGCCGGACGAGCCGCCGCGGCTGGGTCGCTATCTGCGCATCAGCGTGATCGACAGCGGCCCGGGCATGGAGCCGGTGGTGCTGGAGCGCCTGTTTGAGCCGTTCTTCACCACCAAGGAGACCGGCACCGGGCTCGGCCTGCTGTCGTGCAAGCGGATCGTCGGCAGCCACGGTGGCGTGATGCGGGTGGACAGTGCGCCGGGTCGCGGCACCCGCTTCGACCTGTACATTCCGCTGGACGAACTGGCGCTCGACGCAGGCCAGGCCGAGCAGTTGGACAGCCTGGAGGGTGCTGCCGAGAGTGTGCTGGTGGTGGTGGAGGAAGCCGCCCAGCTGTCGCTGCTGACCGATACGCTGGCGGCATACGGCTACCAGGCGCATGCCAGCCAAAGCGGCACCGCGGCGCTGCAGTGGATCGAGGCCTGCGGCCTGCCCGAGCTGGTGGTGCTGGACGCGGACATGAACCTGCTCACCGGCGTGCGCACGCTGGCGGCGCTGATCGAACGCGGCTATGCCGGCGCGGTGATCCTGCTGGCGCGTTCCGATTCACCACCCGACCTGCATGAGCTGCCGCTGCTGCCGCACCTGTACCTGGTCGACAAGCCGGTGAGCACCCAGGTGCTGCTGCGCACGCTGCGCAAAGCGTTGATCGCGGTCGCCGCCGGCGCTACCGCCGACACCTGAATCGGTGACGATGATCAGGAAGGCGCGCTCCAGTGGGAGCGACTTCAGTCGCGATGCTTTTGATCCGGCCTTGCAACCGCACCCGGTCATGCCGGCTGCGTTCCGGCCGACGGGACGTCGCCGCCTCAGTCGATGCCGAGCTTCTTCAGCTTGTAGCGCAGCGCGCGGAAGGTGATGCCGAGCTTCCTGGCGGCGGCGGTCTTGTTGTAGCGCGACTCTTCCAGCGCCTTGACGATGGCGGTGCGCTCGATGTTGCTGATGTAGTCGTCGAGGCCGCCGTCGGCGCTGGCAGCGGCGGCATGTGCGGCTGCGCCGGCATGTGCGGCTGCGCCGGCATGTGCGGCTGCGCCGGCATGTGCGGCTGCGCCGGCATGCGCCGGCGGGTGGCCGCCGGCGTCGTGATCCTGCCGGGCGCTGCGCTGTGGCAGCATCAGGTCGCCGGCGTCGATGCTGGCGCCGTCGCACATCGCCATCGCGCGCTCGAGGATGTTTTCCAGCTCGCGCACGTTGCCGGGAAAGTCGTACGACTCCAGCGCCTGCCGCGCGGCCGGCAGCAGCTGGCCCACGCTGTCGCCGCTCTTCCTGGCCAGCGCCTGCAGGATGAAGGCGGCCAGCTGCGGCACGTCGCCGCGGCGCTCGCGCAGCGGTGGCACGCGCAGCTCGATCACGTTGATGCGGTAGAACAGGTCCTGGCGGAACTGGCCCTGTTCGACCAGCTGGCCCAGGTTCTTGTGGGTGGCGGACAGGATGCGCACGTCCACCGGGATCTCGTCGCGGCCACCAATCGGGCGCACCGCCTTTTCCTGGATCGCGCGCAGCAGCTTCACCTGCATGTGCAGCGGCAGTTCGGCCACCTCGTCGAGGAACAGCGTGCCGCCCTGGGCCGACTGGAACAGGCCTTCCTTGTCGGTTCCGGCGCCGGTGAAGCTGCCCTTGCGGTGGCCGAAGAATTCGCTCTCCATCAGCTCGGACGGAATCGCGCCGCAGTTGACCGGCACGAACGGGCCGCCTGCGCGCGGGCCCTGCTCGTGGATCAGCCGCGCCACCAGCTCCTTGCCCACGCCCGATTCGCCGGCGATGTAGACCGGCGCCTGGTTGCGCGCCAGCTTGCCGATGGTGGCGCGCACCTGCTGCATCGCCGCCGAGTCGCCGATCAGGCGCTCGCCGGCATCGCCGCTTTTCGCCGCCGCACCGCCGTTGCGCTTTTCTTCGGCCAGCCGCAGCGCGGTGCGCACCAGCCCGCGCAGCATCTGGATGTCGACCGGCTTGGAGACGAAGTCGAACGCGCCGGCCTTCAGCGCATTCACCGCGGCATCGACGTTACCGTAGGCGGTGATCATCGCCACCGGGGTGTCCGGGCAGGTCTCGGCAATCAGCTCGATGATTTCCTGGCCGTTGCCGTCGGGCAGGCGCATGTCGGTGAAGCACAGATCGTAATCGCGCTCGGCCAGCGCGCGGCGGGCCTCGCCCACGGTACCTACGGCTTCCACCTGCAAATCCATCCGACCCAGCGTGATGGTCAGCAGTTCGCGGATGTCGCGTTCGTCATCGATGACCAGAACGGTCTGTAGGCTCATGGCTCGGCGCATGGCGGGGGATGTGAGCAAGAATACCCGCCCCGGCAGCGCGGGGCAAAGGCTGTGAGGGGCAGGCCGGCGGCGGCTTATCCGACGCTGTTGGCCGCTGCCAACGCTTACAGCAGTGCGCGCGTCAGCATCACCTTGCCGCTGGCGTCGCGCGCGATGGTGATGTCGTAACGCCTGCCACGAAAGTTGATGTGTTTCAGCGTCACCGATTTCCAGCTGGGCGGCAGCACCGGCGGATAGGCCTGATCCAGCCCCTTGTCGTCGATGCGCAGGCCCGACAGGCCGTACACGAAGCTCTGCACGAAGCCGGCCGAGGTCGCCAGGATGTAGCCCGCGTTGTTGGCTACGGTCTCGGTGCGCACGTTGAACGGCGGCTTGAGGAAGCCGACCAGGTTGCGCTCGATCCAGTAGCCGGCGGCTTTCGCGTCGCCCAGCTCGGCGGCGGCGACCGAGAGCATCACCATCATCATCTCGTTCGGATCGTCGCCGTGCACCTTCAGCTCGTGCAACTGGAAGTCGAAGTCGTTGCGGCGCACCTGCGGCGACATCGGCAGGTCGAGGTTCGGGTACATCAGCCAGGCCAGCGACGAGCCCATCCAGGTGATCTTGTCGTGCGGCACCGACTTGTCGAAGTCCAGATGGTGCTGCGCGACGGCGTCGAAGGGGATGTACATCTTGTCGGCGATCTCGCTCCATCGCGGGTCGGGCGTGGCGCCGACCACCTGCGCCGCCTTCACCGCGATGCGCAGCGCCTTCTGTGCGGCCGCGTTGGTGAACGAGTCGTTCGGCACATCGTCATAGGCCTCGTCGGGCGAGGTGACGTGCAGGATCTCGTAGCGGTCGCGCATCTTGTTCCGGGTGACGCGACTGGTCCAGAACCGCGCGATCTGCTCGATCACCGGCCAGCCATGCTGCTTCAGCCACGCGCTGTCGCCGGTGGCCAGGTAGTACTGCCACTGGGCGATGGCGATATCCGCGTTGACGTGGATTTCCCGGAACACGCCATAGGCAAAATGCGGCGTGTAGTCGACCCCGGTTTCCGGATCCGCCTCCCATGGATACATCGCGCCGCGCGCGCCGTACTGCTGTGCGCGCGCGCGTGCCGGCGCGATGGTGCGGTCGCGGAACATCACGATCGGCTTGGCACGGTTGGGATGCAGCAGCAGCAGCGCGGGAAACACCCACGAGTCGGAATCCCAGAAGGCGTGCCCGGCATAACCTGGCGTCAGCGCGCAGGCGCCCATCGGCCATGCGGTGCCCACCGTGGTGTTGGACAAGAGGTAATAAAGATCCGAATGCAGCGCCTGCTGCACCTTCGGGTCGCCGTCGACCACAATGTCGGATTGCCACAGCGTGTGCCACGCGGCGCGATGCGCGGCCAGCAGCGCGTCGAAGCCGGTCGCGCGCGCGGCCTGCGCCAGCGCCACATCGGCCTTGGCGTCGCCGCCCCAGTGCTGGCGCGACACGGCGAGGTACTTGGTGAAGATGTAGGTGTGCCCTTTCTGGACGCGCACGGTGAGGTTCAGCGACAGCTTGTACGGACCTTTTTCCAGCTGCACGCTCTCGATCGCCAGCCCCGGCGGCAGGCTGATTGCGGCGGCCTCGGCCATGCCCAGGCCGTGGTTGGCTTTGCCATCCAGCCACAGGGTCAGCTGCTTGCGGCTGCCGTCGCTGGACAGCACGCGGGTGTAGCCGGGATACCACACGGCGGCGCGATCGGGCGTGGGTATCGGCTTGTTGTCCAGCGTCTGCCCGCTGGCGATCACCGCGGCAATCATCTGATCGCCGGTCATGCTGCCGATCGGAAAGCGCGGCTGGTGCTCCGACCACAGCCGGAGCGGAAACGTCAGCTGCACGCTGCCGTCGAACTGCGGCGTGATCGAGAGCTGGGTCGCGGCGAGGTGGTTCGCCGCCTGGCTGACGAAGGTGATCACCTTCACGTCGGTGCTCTTGTTCGCGTAGGCAAAGCGGTAGCGGGTGGTCAGCGTGGCGTCGTGCAGGTTCAGCGTCTGCGCGTAGTCGGTGAAGATCTGCGGGCTCACGCGGGTCGAATTGAGCCAGCCGCCGCCGGGGTTGTAGTCGATCTCGCTCCAGCCGGGGATCGCCGCGGGCCGCGCGATGTCGCCGGGCTGGTAGTCCATGAACGCGACCATGTAGGCCATGTTGCCCTCGGTGCCGCGTACCGAGGTCATCGTCGAGAAGTAGCCGTTGGCCAGATAGCTGGGGAAGTAGCTGTCGAAATTCTTCGCGGTGGCGGTGAGCAGAAAGCTCGGGTCAGTCTGCCCGATGACCGGCGTGGCGAGCGCGGCGAAAGCCAGGAACAGGCCGGCCAGGCGAAAGCGGCGCAGTGTCATGGTGGCTCCTGAGATGGCGTGCGGCTGGGCGGACTGGGCGGACTGGGCGTGAGGCTATTTCGCGGCGAGGCTCGCGCTCGCCGCGGCGCCGATGCCGGCGCGCTCGGTTTCACGCTTGAAGAAGAACAGCGAGATCAGCACCAGGGTCATCGGCACCAGCGAGAAATAGAACGCGTGGATGCCGTCGAAACGCGAGAACACGATGGCGGTGATGCGCGAGCCGAGCGTGCCGCCGAGTGCGGAGAAGATCACGATCAGCCCGGTCATGGCCGCATGCGAGGGCTTCGGCAGCGAGCTCAGCGCCACCGAATTGATCACCGGATAGATCGGCGCCATCAGCAGGCCGATCAGCGGTATCAGATACGCGGCGACCGGCGCGTTGAACCAGCCCACGTTGGCCCGCGCGAGCACGTGCGCGGCCAGCGGCAGGGTCACCAGCACCAGCGCGCCCATGCCGATCACGCACAGGTTAAGCAGCACGTACCACGGCACCCGCCGCAGCACCTGACTGGCGCCGAGCCGCCCCACTGCGGTGCTGGCGGCGAGGATGCTGGCCAGCTGGATGCTCATCGCATTGGGCAGCTTGAGGATCTCGTTGTTGAAGGTGGGCAGCCAGGTGCTGAAGCTCTGCTCGATCAGCACGTACAGGAACGCCGAGATCAGAAACACGTAGACCAGCGGCCGCACGAACAGCGCCAGCATTTCCTGCAGCGAGCCGCGGATGGAATTCGTGCGGTCGGCATGCGCGGCCGATTCGTCCAGCTGCGAGGTGGCCAGCAGCACGATGACGAGGGCGCACAGCGCGGCCAGCACCCAGTAGACGCGCAGCCAGACCGGGTTGGCCGGGGCCGTGCGGTCGATGAAGGCGCTGAACAGCCAGCCGCCCAGCAGCACGCCGACCATGAACAGGCCTTCGATGGTGTTGGTCAGCCGGGTATGGTGGTTCTTGTCGTCAGTGAGCAGACCGATCGAGGAGTACACCGCGACCTTGGCCAGCGCAAACGAGATGCCGACGCAGGCGAACAGGATCTCGGTGGTATGGAAACCGGGGTAGAGCGGCATCAGCGTGCAGGCGACGCCGACGATCGCCAGCGCCAGCATCATGGCGCGCCGGTAGCCGATCAGCGGCAGGAACGAGGCGACCAGAAAGGACGTGACGGCGATCGGCAGATCCTTGAACAGTTCCAGCAGGCTCGCCTGCGGCTTGCTCACGCCGAAGCTGGAGATCGACTGCAGGATCACCGTGCCCACGCTGTTGAGCAGCATCGCGAACAGCATGTAGATCAGCGCCAGCGCCACGATCATGCGAAATCGGTTCACAGCCACCTCGTAGGAATTGCGTGCGACGCTTCCATCAGTGGCATGGCCCGGATCGCCTGAGGGTGCGATCCGGGCCATGCGTACCGCAAAAGTCAGCCGATCAGAACAGGTACTTCACCTGAAAGTTGACCTCGCGCCCCTGGATCGAGCGCGCGAGAATGACGCCATTGCCGCTGGCAAAGCCGAACAAGCGGGAATTGCCCTCCGTGATGCCGATCTGGTTGGTGATGTTGGTGCCTTGCAGCCTCAACTGCCAGTTCCGGCCGATGTTCGCCGTGGCACCGATGGCCAGATCGTAGTAGTTGCCCAGCGGTTGCTGCTGGATCAGGTCGCCGTAGCGGTTGCCGATGTACTCATAGGTAAACCAGAACTTCATGTTGCCCCAGTCGGTCGGCACTTCATATGCCGGCGTCAAACGGGCCTGGAACTTCGGCTGCCGCTGCAACTGCATGCCATTGATGCTGGTGGTCTGGGTGCTGCCGTCCTGGGCGACGTACTGCACGGGACTGGCGTTATGCGTGTAGTGGCCGTCCATGTAATCGCCGGTCAGGGCCAGTGAGAAATGCTCGAACGGCCTGATCACGGTATGGAAATTCAGGCCCTTGGTGTCCGACCCGTAAACGAACGACTGCTGGCCGTTGGTAGTGGTGATCGTGTACGGCACGCCGTTGAACTGACGCAGATAGGCGCTGATGTCCGCGTAGATCCAGTCGTTCTGGAACTTGAAGCCGACTTCCGTGTTATGGATGGTTTGTACCGGCGTGCTGGGAAGTCCACGCAAGTCGTCGAAGCCGGGGAAGTGAATACCGTGATTCAACCGCAGGTAGGCGCTCATGTTGTCGTTGAACTGGTAATTGGCGCCAAACGTCCACGACGGTGCAGTCTTCGAGTACGGGATGTTGGTCCCGCCTGGGGTCAGGTACGACGCGTTGTTGTTGTACAAGGTATACGGGTTGTTATCGAGGTTGCCCGAGGTGTTGTTCTGGATGAAGCCGCTTGCCTGTTGGTGCTCCACACGGACGCCGGCATCGAACAGCCACTGGTCGAGCTTCCAGGAATCGGTGGCAAAGAATGCCGTATTCACGGCATTCCATTTCTCATGCAAGGTATAGAACGAGCTGCCGGAGAAGCCCTGGGGATCCGTCAGCGCATAGGTATTGGTGCCGTTGCTCAAGGACACCACGATCGGGTTCGGGTTGTTCCTGGCCTGCAACAGCATGCTGTTGCCCAGATACCACTGATCCTCTGCCGAATACACTGCGGTGTAGTTGCCTCAATGCTCTCAACTTAAGCGAAACACCCTCGAAAATGCTTGCTTATTGATGCGTTGACGGTTACGATGAGTCATCATAACTCATTGATAAATAAAGACTATGAACTCAAACACTCGATCCCGTCTC
>JAJYSM010000106.1 GCA_021793575.1 Pseudomonadota bacterium | reverse complement strand
ACGTGGTGCTCGACCCCGCCGCGCCGCTGCGCATCACCGGCGTGCTCGACTGGGAGATGGCCACGCTGGGTGATCCGCTGATGGACCTGGGCGGCTCACTGGCGTATTGGGTGCAGGCCGACGACGACGCGGTGTTCCAGTCGTTCCGGCGCCAGCCCACCCACGCGCCGGGCATGCTCACGCGGCGCGAGGTGATCGACTACTACGCCGAGCGCACGGGCTGGAGCGTGGCGCAGTTCGATTTCCACGAGGTGTTCGGGCTGTTCCGGCTGATGGTGATCATCCAGCAGATCCACCGCCGCTACGCGCTGGGCCAGACCACCAACCCGCAGTTCGCCGGCTTCGGCGACGCGGCGAGCTACATGGGCCAGCGTTGCCGCCGGCTGATCCGGCAGTCGGGCCTCTGAGGTGGGCGAGCTGCTGCTGATCCGCCACGGCCAGGCCAGCTTCGGCGCCGCCGACTACGACCAGCTTTCGCCGGTCGGCGAGCAGCAGTCGCGGCGGCTCGGCCAGTGGCTGCGCGACAGCGCAACCCCGCCCGCGCTGATCGCCAGCGGCACGCTGCGCCGGCACACGCAGACGCTGCAGCTGTGCGTGGATGCCGCCGGCGTCGACGCCGCGCGGCTCACCCTGCCCGGCCTCGACGAACTCGATCACGTCGAGCTGCTGAAGCGGCATCGGCCGGATCTGGCCAGCCACGCCGCGCTCAGCGCCGAGCTGGCGCGCAGCGACGACCCGCAGCGCGCGTTCCAGAAAATCTTTGCCGCCGCGGTGGCGCGCTGGATCGGCGGCGCGCACGACGGCGACTACCAGCGCACGTGGCAGGATTTCCACACGCAAACGCTGGCCGCGCTGCAGCTACTTTCCGACCGCGCGGCGGCCAGCGAAGGCGATATCTGGGCGTTCACCTCCGGCGGCCCGATCGCGGTGATCGTCACCGAGCTGCTGGGCGTACCGGTGGCGCGCACCTTTGCGCTGAGCTGGCCGCTGGTGAACACCGGCCTCACCCGCGTGCGGCTCGGCCCGCGCCAGCATCAGCTGATCACCTACAACGCGTGGCCGCATCTGGCCGGCGCCGCGCACGCCGGCCTCGTCACCCACCGCTGACCCCGCTCGCCCCATCATTAATTTGAGGACTCCCGCCATGACCACCGATCTGTTCGACCTCAGCGGCAAAATTGCCGTCGTCACCGGCGCCAGCCGCGGCATCGGCGCCGAGATCGCCAGGCTGCTGGCGGCGCAGGGCGCCCACGTGATCGTCTCCAGCCGCAAGCAGGAGGACTGCCAGAAGGTCGTCGACGCCATCGTGACCAACGGCGGCAGCGCCGAGGCCAACGCCTGCCATATCGGCGAGATGGCGCAGATCGAGGCGCTGTTCGCCAGCCTCGAACAGACGCATGGACGGCTGGACGTGCTGGTAAACAACGCCGCCACCAACCCCTACTTCGGCCCGATCACCGAGACCGATCCGGCGATCTTCCAGAAGACCGTGGACGTGAACATCCGCGGCTACTTCTACATGTCCAGCTTTGCGGCGAAACTGATGGCGAAGCACGGCGGCGGCTCGATCATCAACGTGGCGTCGGTCAACGGCGTGGTGCCGGGTTTCCAGCAGGGCATCTACTCGATCACCAAGGCCGCGGTGATCTCGATGACCAAGGCGTTCGCGGTGGAGTGCGCCGCGGCCGGCGTGCGCTGCAACGCGCTGCTGCCCGGCCTCACCGATACCAGGTTCGCCTCCGTGCTGGTCAACACCCCGGCGATTCTGAAGCAGGCGCTGGCGCACGTGCCGATGCGCCGCGTGGCGCAGCCGTCGGAGATGGCCGGCGCCGCGCTCTACTTCGCCTCGGCCGCCTCCTCGTACACCACCGGCGCGGTGCTGAACGTGGACGGCGGCTACCTGTCCGTATGACGCTGACACTCCCAACAGCTCCACCGTTCGGGAGAGAGGGAAGCTCCTGCTTCATCGTCGTTGACTACACGCAGATCAAAAACGCCCCCTCACCCAGCCCTCTCCCCCGAGCGGGCTCGGGGGAGAGGGCTTCACCATACGGAGCCTTCCGATGACTGATGTTTCCGCACCACGCGTGGCCGGCAAGAAGGCCTTCATCACCGGCGCCGCCGGCGGCCTGGGCGCCGCCATCGCGCACATGCTGGCCCGCCACGGCGCCAGGGTTTTCCTCACCGATATCGACGAGGCCGGCGTGCGCGCGGTGGCCGATGCCATCAACGCCGCGCAGGGAGACACCGTGGCGTGGGCGGCGGCGCAGAACGTGCGCGACGAGGCGCGCTGGCAGAGCGTGCTGGCCGAAGCCGATGCGGCGATGGGCGGCCTGTCGGTGCTGGTCAACAACGCCGGCATCGGCGCGCTGGGCGGCGTCGAAAGCCTCACCCCGAAGGAGTGGGCGCGCGTGATGGGCGTGAACGTGGACGCGGTCTACCTGGGCTGCAAATACGCGCTGCCGCTGCTGAAGCGGCACCAGCCAGCCTCGATCATCAACATCTCCTCGCTGGCCGCATTCAAGGTCGACCCTGATTACACCGTCTACAACGCCTCCAAGGCCGCAGTGGCCTCGCTGTCCAAGTCGGTGGCGGTGGACTGCGCGCGCCAGCAGGTCGACGTGCGCTGCAACTCGATCCATCCGGCCTTCATCCGCACCGGCATCGTCGAGCCGTTCTTCCAGGCGCTCGGCGAGCAGGAGGCCGTGCGCAAGCTCACCCGCGGCGTGCCGCTGCGCCGGCTCGGCGAGGTCGACGACGTGGCGTACGCCGTGCTTTACCTCGCCTCCGACGAGAGCCGCTACGTCACCGCCGCCGAACTGCGCGTCGACGGCGGCGCCTCGGCTGTCTGAGCCGCCATCCCTCCACTTGCCCGAGGTACCGCACATGTCCATCGTCAACCGCCAGCTTCGTCTGAAAACCCGCCCCGAAGGCCTGGTCCAGCGCGACAACTTCGACCTCGCCGAGCAAAGCGTGCCCGAGCTCAAGGACGGCGAGGTACTGGTGCGCGTGCTGTACCTGTCGATGGACCCGACCAACCGCGTGTGGATGCGCGACATCCCGCAATACCTGCCGCCGGTCGCCATCGGCGAGGTGATGCGCGCGCTGGGTCTGGGCCGCGTGGTGCAGTCGCGCTCGGCGCACTACGCCGTGGGCGACCTGGTGCAGGGCATCACCGGCTGGCAGGACTACCTGGTGCTGCACGAAAGCGCCAAGGGTTACGTGCGTTTGCCCGCCGATCCGGGCATCCCGCTGCCGACCCTGCTCGGCGCCTGCGGCATGAGCGGCGTCACCGCCTACTACGGCATGACCGACATCGCCCCGACCCAGCCCGGCGAGACGCTGGTGGTCTCCGCCGCCGCCGGCTCGGTCGGCTCCATCGCCGGCCAGATCGGCAAGATCCAGGGTGCCCGCGTGGTCGGCATCGCCGGCGGTGCGGACAAGTGCCGCTACCTCGTCGACGAACTCGGCTTCGACGCCGCCGTCGACTACAAGGCCGACGACTTCAAGCAGCAACTCAAGGCCGCCACGCCCGACGGCGTGCACGTCAACTTCGAGAACGTGGGCGGCGACGTGATGAAGGCGGTGCTCTCACGCATGGTGATCGGTGGCCGCGTCGCGCTGTGCGGCCTGATCTCCGGCTACAACAGCGGCGACAAACCCGGCGACGACTACGGCGTATTCGTGATGAAACGCCTGCGCATGCAAGGCTTCCTGGTACTCGACTACACCAAAACGAAGGAAGCGGTGCACGCGATCAGCGGCTGGATTCGCGAGGGGAAACTGAAGACCGAGGAGACGGTGGCCGAGGGGTTGGAGAACGCGCCGGTGGTGCTCAATCGGTTGTTTGACGGGAGCCATCGGGGGAAGCTGGTGTTGCGGGTGGATGGGAAGGGATGATCTTCTGGTTACGGAAAAAGCCCGACTAATTGCTAGAAGCAAGAGCTTTCGTGCGCCTTCGGCACCCGAGTCACTTTTCTCTTGCGAGGGCCGGCCAAAGAGAAAGCAACCCAACTGCGCCGCAGGAGCGGCGCGAACGGCGAAGCCGGCCCGCAGGACGGAGGGCAGGATGCCCCATGACCGTCGGTGCCACCTTCCTCATCCTGCTCAACCGCTTCGGTCACGCCAACACGTTCTGGCTGTACGCCGGGTTCAACGCGGTGTTTCTGCTGCTGTTCACCTGGGTGCTGGCGCCCGAGACCAAGGGCGTCACCCTCGAGCACATCGAGTGCAAGCTGATGAATGGCGCGTCGCCGCGCGACATTGGCGCCTGAGCGCCGGCGCACGGCGGTTCCAGGGGCTTCGGCCGCAGATCGGCAAGCAACCGGGCGGCGATTGCCGATTCGAACCCATGATCATATAATCAATAGACTACTTGATTATTGGCGATCCTCGGCATGGCCCCGATCTACCTCGACCACAACGCCACCACGCCGGTCGCACCGGAGGTCGTGGCGGCCATGCTGCCGTTTCTGCAGGAGCATTTCGGCAATCCGTCGTCCGCTCACGCCTACGCGGATGCACCGCGCCGCGCCATAGCTGCAGCGCGCGAGAACACCGCTCGCCTGATCGGTGCGCGAGCGGCCGAAATCGTCTTTACCGGCAGCGCCACCGAGGCGAACAACCTCGCCATCCTCGGCGTGGCGCGGGCATGGGGGCATGCGCGCCGGCACGCCGTGATTTCCGCTGTCGAACACCCGTCGGTGAGCGAGTCCGCGCGTCGCCTGCAGGAGCTGGGTTGGTCGGTGACGGTCGTGCCGGTGGATGAATACGGCCGAGTCGCTCCCGGCGATGTCGCCGCCGCGCTGCGATCCGACACGGGACTGGTGTCGGTGATGCACACCAACAACGAGGTCGGCACGATCCAGCCCATCGCGGAGATCGCCGCGATGGTTCGTGCTCATGGGGTGCCGATGCATACTGATGCCGCGCAGTCCGCAGGCAAGGTGGCGCTGGATGTCGAGGCGCTGGGTGTCGACCTGCTGACCCTCGCCGGGCACAAGTTCTACGCCCCCAAGGGCGTCGGCGCGCTGTACGTGCGCACCGGCACGCCGATTTCCGCCGTGCTTGCCGGAGCCGGCCAGGAACAGGGTCTGCGGCCGGGCACGGAAAACATCCCGCAGATCGTCGCCCTGGGTGCCGCGGCACGCCTGGCACGCGAACACCTGCCGGAAACCCACGCTCGCCTGCGCGCGCTGCGCGACCGGCTGCATGCCCACCTGTCGGAGGAGATCCCGGGGCTCGCCTTGAACGGCCACCCCGAGCAGCGCCTGCCGAACACCCTCAACGTGTCCTTTCCCGCGGTGTCCGGCGCGATGCTGCTGCAGCGGACGACGGATCGGGTCGCCGCTGCCACCGGTTCCGCCTGCCATGCCGGGGACGCCGCCCCCAGCAGCGTGCTGGGGGCGATGGGCCTGTCCCCGCAGCGTGCCGCCGGCGCCGTGCGCCTGTCGGTCGGGCGCTACACCCGCGAGGACGACATCGACGCGGCTGCCGCGGCGTTGATCGCGGCATGGCGCGAATTGACGGTCGCGGAGCACGGCTGATGGACAACCGCGCATTCAAGGATCAGATCTACGAACAGTTCGGGCGCCTGGGCAAGTCCCTGGCAAGCCCCAAGCGACTGGAAATGCTCGACGTGCTCGGTCAGGGGCCGCACACAGTGGAGTCCCTGGCCAGGGCCACCGGGCAGACCCTCGCCAACGCCTCGCAGCACCTCAAGGCGCTGCGCACGGCGCGCCTGGTGGAGGCGGAAAAACAGGGGCTGTACGTCACCTACCGGCTGGCCGGCCCGGAGGTCGGCGAGTTCTTCCTCGCCTTCCGCCGTCTGGCCGAGTCGCGGCTCGCCGAGATCGAGCGCATCACGCGGCAGTACCTCGGCTCGCGCAACATGCTCGAAGGCGTCGATCAGGCCACGCTGCTCGAACGCGTCCGCAACGGCGAAGTGCTGGTCCTCGACGTGCGTC
>JAJYSM010000001.1 GCA_021793575.1 Pseudomonadota bacterium | reverse complement strand
CCGCCATCGCCCAAGCACGCTGCCGCGTGCAACCGAACCGCCTCTACCCCAGACCACCTCGACCCAAACCCCATCTCCACCTCGCGTACAAGCTGGCGTGCTGAGGCTTAAGTTGAGAGCATTGCCCCGGCAGTCTCGGCGGCGCCTACTACACCAACTACCAGCGTATCGGGCTCGTTCCGGGAACAAACTACATACCGCAGGAGATTTCTTCCAACGCCACAGAAACCAAAGCTGCCTATATGCAGCTGAATTTTGGCAACGACAGTACCGATTTCCTCAGCAACCTGGAGATCAGCGGCAATGTCGGCGTTCGCGTCGTGCATACCCAAAATGATGCTACGGGGTACTTGATCCTTCCCAACCAGCCGCTGGCTCAAAATGGCGCGAGTATCGCGACGTATTGTGCAATTCAAACGTCCGGTGGGACCGCCGCACCAGGCACGTTCTGCGCGCTGACTCCCGCTCAGCAACAGCAATACACCACCTTTGCCAACGGTACGTACACTCCGATCACCGCGCCAAACTCGTACAACAACGTGCTGCCAAGCTTCAACCTGGCCATCGGCTGGACCCACAATCTCATCTCGCGCTTCGCGTACTCCGGGGCGATCTATCGCCCGAGCCTGCAGTCGCTGGCGGCGGGGCAAGGTGTGTCTGGCTTGCTGCCCTACACTCCCTCGAACGGCCTTACCACACCGACCGTCGGTAATTATCAATCGGGAACCAATCCCTACCTGAAGCCCATCACGGCACAAAACTTCGACCTCACCACCGAGTGGTATTTTGCCAATGTCGGCCAGCTGTCTGCGACGTTGTTCTGGAAAAAATTGAACAACATCATTCAGTACGATACCAGCGTGACCAACGTCGCAGTCACTAATAATGGCGTTACTTATCCCGAGATATATACCGCGGGCTTGGCTAACCTCAACCACAAGGCCAGTGTCCATGGCGCGGAGTTGGCTTATCAGCAAACCTTCTCGTTTTTGCCCGGCTGGCTGTCTGGCCTTGGAGCCAATGCCAACTATACCTACATCAAACCGATCGGGATGAATTTCGGTTCAGTCAATTACTGTGCCTATGGCTATGCCGCCGCTACGCAGTGCGTCAATCAAACCAAACTGCCGCCACAGGAACTCTCTCGCGACAGCCTCAATCTTGGGCTCTACTATGGCAAGGGTCCGTTCAATGCCAAGGTTGTCTGGAACTGGCGCTCGGCGTTCCTGATAACGGCCACAGAGGCGGATTATCCTTTCCTGCCGGTGATGGCCACTGGTCAGGGGCAGATGGATGCGTCGCTGAGCTATGCATTCAACAAACACGTGAAGATTTCTTTGCAGGCAGCCAATATCTTGAATTCGACATACAAAACACATGAGATCGTCAATACCAGCGGACTACAAGTTCCCAAGGGATTCTTCCGCTTCGACACTCGCTACGATCTCACCTTGAGTATGGACCTGTGACGACTGCCTCGTCTGATTAGCCATCGACGTCAACCAGAAACTCTTGTTACCTGAGGATGGCTCGCTGCATGGCGCACAAAAGGCCATGCACTGAGCCGCTTCAAGAAGGCCAAGTGGGATCTGGTTGAGCGAGTTCGCGCTGGCATCCTGTTTTGCCGACCTCGTTAAAGCCATTCGGGAATGTGCACGATCCATCAGGGTCTGAAACCGCGGCTTCACGATCCCGCGGCATCCAGCCCTTTGCCTCCAAGGAACATCTTATGAAGCGGTCTGGTCCGGGGACATCCGGAGTGAGCCAGTCACAGCGACGTGCAGCGGCTCGATGCCTGGGGATGCTGGCCTTGCTGCTGATGAGCATGAAGGGTCCGGAAGCGTGGGCAGACGTACCGACTATGCCCGGCTGGATCCTGCAGTTCTCGGACGACTTCAATGGGCCGCAAGGGGAGTTACCGTCGTCGGCGCTTTGGCAGTTCGACCTGGGCCATGGGTATCCGGGGGCGGCTGCAAACTGGGGTACCCACGAGGTCGAGGCGAATACTGCGCGACCGGAAAACGTGAGTCTCGACGGCCAAGGCCACTTGCGCATCGTTCCGCAGCGCAACGCGCAAGGCGCCTGGACATCGGCTCGCATCGAGACCCGCCGCGACGACTTTCAAGCCACGGCCGGTGGACTGCTGCGTATCGAAGCACGCATTCGCATGCCGGATGTGCACGGCACTCGCGCGCTGGGTTACTGGCCCGCGTTCTGGGCACTGGGGCGCAGCTTTCGAAAGCAGCTCGACTGGCCGGCGAGCGGCGAGGTGGACGTGGCGGAAAACGTCAATGGTGTTGATCGCGTCTGGGGCACGCTTCACTGCGGCGTGTCACCCGGGGGGGCATGCAACGAGAAACACGGTCTGTCGGCGGATGCGCCTTGCCCGGGCTCGACCTGCCAGGCGGCCTTCCACGTCTATACCGTCGAGTGGGACCGGCGCGTGCGTCCGCAGGTGTTGCGCTGGTATGTCGACGGCAGGCTGTACCACACGCTGCGCGAGAGTGACGTGCCGCCTTCGACGTGGCAGCGCATGAGCACGCGCGAAGGCATGTTTCTGATCTTGAATGTGGCGATCGGCGGCGATTTTCCCGACCGTGTCAGCAGGTCCGGGTATACGCCAGTTGCCGCGACCGGACCGGGGCACGCCATGTTGGTGGACTACGTGGCTGTCTGGACGCGGTCGTAGTGATGATCGAGTGGAGCAGTGGCAGAGCGGCGGCGCAGATGGAGCGATTGTCCGAGCCAGCTTGCGATGAACTGAGCTCGCGGATCGAGATGAGATAGGTGGAAGTGCCCGGTGACGAGAGCGGCGCCCGCTTCTTGCAAGAACGGGGGCGACTGGGGCGAGCAGGCCGCGTTGAGTCGCAACCTCTGGCGGGCCGCATGATGAGCATTTCCATGCAGAGCCCTTGCACTCAAGCGCAGCCGCCGGGCTATGGGCCGCCCCATCCGGCCTGCTCGAGGTGCTTTCTTAAAATCATGCAGACGGGTGCCATCCATCCCGACTCAGCGTTGAACCTGTCTGCACTCCATCTGGCAACACAAGCGAGAAAATCATGACAGTCCACAAGACTTCCACTGCCTTCTTCATCAGCATGGCGATGCTGGCATGCTTCGGAGTCAGCGCCGCTGGCGCTGCGAGCAACATGACGCGACCATGGCTGAATCCCAAACTGTCGCCCGACCAGCGCGCGACGCTGGCGCTGAAGGCGATGACCCAGGATGAAAAGTTCCAGCTGATCAGCATCCAGTTTGGCGACACCGAAAACGGCCACACCATGTCGCCAGGCGCGCTGGGTTCGGCGGGTTACGGTCCGGCGATCCAGCGGCTGGGCCTGCCTGCCATACAGGAAAGCGATGCCGGCCTTGGTGTCGCCAAGCCGCTCAAGCTGGGCGCTACCGCCCTGCCGTCAGGTTTGGCGACCGCGGCCAGCTTCGATCCCGCGCTGGCCTACGCCGGTGGCGCAATGATCGGCGGCGAGGCGCACCGCCGCGGTTTCAACGTGATGCTGGCCGGCGGCGTGGATCTGGTGCGCGACCCGCGCAACGGACGCAACTTCGAATACGCGGGCGAGGACCCGCTGCTCGCCGGCCTGATCGTCGGTAACGCGATCGCCGGTATCCAGAGCCAGCACCTCGTCTCGACCATCAAGCACTTCGCACTCAACAGTCTGGAAACCGCGCGCACCACGCTGAGTGCGGACATCGCCCCGGCGGCGGCGCGCGAGTCGGACCTGCTGGCCTTTGAGATCGCCATCGACACCGGACACCCCGGCGCGGTGATGTGCTCCTACAACCGCCTCAACTCGGTCTATACCTGCGAGAACGACTGGCTGCTCAACACGGTGCTGAAGCATGACTGGCACTACCCCGGCTTCGTGATGTCGGACTGGGGCGCCGTGCACAGCGCGGCCAAGTCGGCGCTGGCCGGGCTCGACCAGGAATCCGCCGGCGAGACCTTCGACAAGGAGGTCTACTTCGACCAGCCGCTGCGTGCGGCCGTGGCCGCCGGCCAGGTACCGCAGGCGCGCATCGATGACATGGTGCGACGCATCCTGCGCAGCCTGTTCGCCGACGGCGTCATCGACCATCCCGCACAACAGGCACCCATCGATTTCGCTGCCGACCGCAAAGTGGCGCAACGGGCCGAGGAAGCGGGTGCGGTCCTGCTGCGCAACAAGGATGCGCTGCTGCCGCTGTCGGCAGCGCAGTCGGTCGCCGTCATCGGCGGCCACGCCGACAAGGGCGTGCTGACCGGGGGCGGCTCCTCGGCGGTGCAGTCACCCGAAGGCAACGCCGTGCCGGGCCTGCCGCCCGCGGCTTGGCCGGGGCCGCGCATCTACCAGCCCTCGGCGCCGTTGGCGGCGATCATGCAACGTGCGCACGGCAAGGTGAGCTACGCCGATGGCAAGGATGTGGCCGCCGCCGCCCGGCTGGCAGCACATTCGACTGTCGCGGTGGTGTTCGTTGAGCAATGGGCGGCGGAAAGCTTCGACTTGCCGCACATGACCCTGCCCGACGACCAGGACGCGCTGGTCGCTGCCGTGGCCAGGGCCAATCCACACACCATCGTCGTGCTGGAAAACAACGGTCCGGTCGCGATGCCGTGGCTGGATCAGGTCGGTGCTGTGCTGGAGGCGTGGTATCCCGGCGCGGCCGGTGGCGAGGCGATCGCGCGGCTGCTGTACGGCGAAGCAGACCCGGCCGGACGCCTGCCGGTGAGCTGGCCTCGCAACGAAGCGCAACTGCCACGCCCGCAAATCCCGGGCGCCGGCTTGGCCAGCATCGGCCTGCCGCCGCAGGGCCAGCCAGCCGAGCATGTGGACTACAACATCGAAGGCGCTGATGTCGGCTACCGCTGGTACCAGCGCAAGGGCATCGAACCGCTGTTTCCGTTTGGCTACGGCCTGGGCTACACGCATTTCGCCTACAGCAACTTCAAGCCGAGCCTCGACCATGGCCGTGTGGTCGCCACGTTCACGGTGACCAATCGCGGCCCGCGCAAAGGCATCGACGTACCGCAGTTGTACGCGACGCTGCCCGGCAGCGGCAGCGGCAGCGTGCGGCGGCTGGCGGGATGGTGCCGGGTCAGCCTGAAGCCGGGCCAGTCAGCGCATCTGGAAGTGGTTGCCGATCCGCGCCTGCTGACGAACTTCGACGACGCCCATCAGCGCTGGCTGCGCCCGGCCGGCAGCTATCTGCTGCAACTGGGCCACTCCGCCACGGCCTTCCAGGGCCAGGGCGCCGTCACGCTGGCGCAGGCCGAGTGGCCTTCGGATGCACCACCAGTGGGTGCTTCGCAACCCTGTCTCGCCAGTCGGGATTAGGCAGCAGTACGATGCCGGCGCCCCGTGGCACCGGCACTCGCCGAAGTATGTTGGCAGGGAAAATGTGATCGTCTGTTGGTGCGTACCTGGATTTGACCAGGCGGCCGAAAATTGAGTGACCACGGTAGGCGCTAACCAAACCCAGTGTGGGCTGAACGTGCGCCGGTAGTGAAGGGGGCCGTCGAAAGCGCGACCGATGGTCAACTTGGCGCGAGAACGAACAGGCATCGGTTACACTGACCGGACGCTGCAGGACAGCAAGGTACTACTCGGATGGTTTTCGAGGCGCTGCAAGCGAGCCGTATCATCCATACAGCAGGGCAGCACCTATCCGGATGCACCCTTAACCACGATTCTTCCATGGCGTGCGCATTTCCGCGCGTTTCTCACATGCACGCAGGCGCTCGCGATGCACATTTTCAAAATATTCCAGATCGAAGCGGCGCATCGCTTGCCGAATGTGCCGCTCGGGCACAAGTGCGCGCGGTTGCACGGACATTCGTTCCGCATCGAGATCCACGTGGCAGGCGAGCCCGATCCGCAGTTGGGTTGGCTGATGGATTTTGCGGACCTCAAGATGGCATTCCAGCCGTTGTATGATCGACTCGATCATCACTATCTCAACGAGGTCGAGGGGCTGGAAAACCCGACCAGCGAGGTGCTGGCGCGCTGGATCTGGCGCGAGCTGCTGCCGCGCCTGCCGGCGCTGGACAAGGTGGTGGTGCATGAAACCTGCACGTCGGGAGCCAGCTGCGACCGCAACAGTTTTGACGCGACGCCATAAATTTTTTCATTCGGCAAGCACATGTTTTACATGAATATTCATGTGAGAACGTGTTATCAGTCGCAAAATATATTGCACTGCACCAAAAGTAGTGCTAGAGTGCATCCCACTACCCCATCCTCAGTGAGGACAGCACCATGACACAGCAAATCAACAATCAGCTTTTCGCTTTCGCCAAGCAGTTCAGCGATAGCGCGTTCAAGGCGCATTCGCTGGCGCTGAAGGGCCTGGAGACGGTCGCGGATCTGCAGCTCAAGGCGTTGGAGCAGCAGGCCAAGGTTTCGGCCGAGTTTGTCGCCGAAGCGATGGAGACGCGCGATGCGAATGGCCTGCGCAGCCTGTGGGAAAAGGGCACCAGCCTGAGCCGCGAGAACGCCGAGCGCTCGGTGGCAATCTCGCAGGAGATCATCGCGATCACGCAGAAGACCGCCGAGTCGATGAATGCACTGGCGCAGGAACAGCGCCAGGCCGCGAACGACGCCGTGACCGCGCCGATCGCTGCCGCTAGGAAGGCAGCTGCCAAGTAAGCAAGTCGGATCGTCGCGGCAGCGCCGCATGATCGAAGGGCCGGACTTCGTGTCCGGCCCTTTTACTGTGTGGCGGGGGTCTTCGTCACCCAGGCGCGACCCGCGGGACGTGATGCCGCAGGCTGTTCGCAGCTTGTCGCCACGACGAGGGCGCTGATATACTTTTGCGGATTCGCAAAGTGGCCCGTGGCTGTTTCGGTGCCGCATGGTGTAAGCCGCGCGGGGGCTACGTGATCAACAGTCTTGCCTCGGGTCGACGCCTCGCCTTGTGCATCGTGCTGCTGCAGTTCGCCGTGGCAGCCCTGACGGGTGTGGTTTTTCTGGCGCTGGGTCGCCGTGAAGCCATCGCCGCCGCTGCGGGTGCGGCGATCGTGGCGCTGGGTACCGCACTGTCATCGGCGCGGTTTTTCAGCAGCCTGGGCGGAGCGGGCTTTGTGCTGGGTCGCTGGCTGACCGGCATGTTGCTGAAATGGATCGTGATCGTCGCAGGGCTGATCATGATCATGTTCCAATTCAAATTGCCGCCGCTGGCCGCTGTCATGGGGCTGGTGGCTGCCTACGCGGTATATCTGCTGGCGTTCAGATTCAAGGGTTGAAACATGGCAAGCGAGCAGGGCGGCCTGACCGAATACATCCAGCATCACCTGACCCACTTGACGCTGCACGCGAGCAAGGGTTGGTTCTGGGCTGTGCATATCGACTCGATCACCGTTTCGCTGGCGCTGGGCGTGCTGTTCTGCTTCCTGTTCTGGCTGAAGGCGCGCAAGGCGACGGCGGGCGTGCCCGGCCGCGGCCAGGCGTTCGTCGAGATCGTGCTGGAATTCGTCGATGGCCAGGTCAAGGACGTGTTCCACGGCGATCGCCGCGTGCTCGGGCCGTTGGCGCTGACCGTGTTCGCCTGGGTATTCCTGATGAACGCGATGGATCTGCTGCCGGTCGACCTGCTGCCGTGGATCACCGAACAGTTCGGCATCGGCCATTTCCGTGCGGTGCCCACCGCCGACGTCAACATGACGTTTGCGATGTCGCTGACGGTGTTCGTGCTGATCATCTTCTACAGCTTCAAGGCGAAGGGCTTTGGCGGCTACATGCACGAGCTGTTCACCGCCCCGTTCGGCGCGAACCCGCTGCTGTGGATTCCCAACTTCCTGCTCAACATCGTCGAGCTGGTGTCCAAGCCGGTGAGCCTGGCGATGCGACTGTTCGGCAACATGTATGCCGGCGAGCTGGTGTTCATGCTGATCGCCGGGCTGTTCAGCGCGGGCAGCTGGTGGCTGTATGGCATGGGTATCATCGGCTACACCGTGTGGGGCATCTTCCACATCCTGATCATCGGCATCCAGGCGTTCATCTTCATGGTGCTGACGATCGTGTACATCTCGATGGCGCACGATCACCACTGATTCCCCGTTTTCGCCGCATCCGTTTCAGCCATTCAATTATCCAGTTTCAATTTCCCAGGAGACCGTCGTGGAACTTATCGCTCACATTGCTCAAGTCCAGTCCTTCACCGCCATTGCGCTGGGCCTGATCATCGGCCTCGGCGCGCTCGGCGCCTGCATCGGTATCGGCGTCATGGGCTCGAAGTTCCTCGAGGCCGCCGCCCGCCAGCCGGAGCTGGTGCCGCTGCTGCAGGGCCGCATGTTCCTGCTCGCCGGCCTGATCGACGCGGCGTTCCTGATCGGCGTGGCGCTGGCGATGTACTTCGCCGTGGCCAACCCGCTGCTGTCCAAGCTGGTGGCAGGCTGAGTCCGCTGGCGGCGCTTCGGCGCCGTCTTTGTCGGCAGGCGCATCGATTGACGCCCCTGTCTGTGTCATTCCGTATCTACAGGTAACGCAGCGATGGATTTCAACGCGACCTTGATTGGCGAAATGCTTTCGTTCGCCATCCTGATCTGGTTCTGCGTCCACTTCATTTGGCCGCATCTCAACAAGGCCATCGAAGACCGCCAGGTGAAGATCGCCGAGGGTCTCAACGCGGCCGAGCGCGCGCACGCCGAGCTGCGCGAGGCGGACACCAAGGTGGCCGCCGAGATCAAGGTGGCCCGGCAGCAGGCCGGCGAGATCATCGATCGCGCCCAGCAGCAGGGCAATCAGATCATCGAGAAGGCGCGTGCGGAGGCGGTGACCGAGATCAACCGGCTGAAGGCCGCCGCGCAGGACGACATTGCCAGCATGGCGCAGCGTGCCCGCGACCAGCTGCGCGATCAGGTCGGCGCGTTGGCATTGCAGGGCGCCAGCAAGATCGTGCAGCGCGAGGTCGATGCCTCGACGCACAAGCTGCTGCTCGACCAGCTCGCGGCCGAGATCTAGGAGAGCCTCCCCATGGTCTTCCAGTCATCCGCGTTGTCCCTTCGTGGTCGTCAGGTGGTAGTGCGTGGCACAGGCCATGCAGGCCGCATGGACAAGCCGTGCGCTACCGCATGGCGGCCACGAAGGGACAACCCTTCGGGCCGGGTCTGTTTGCCCGCACGCTTGCGTCATCACTCAGTCGTGGACGGACGTCCACTCCTTCGTTCTTTCTTGGCCTGCGGGCAAACAGCTCCCGGCGCGAATGGCTGGAAGGCCATGGGGAGGCTCTGATGGCCCAGGCAATCACCCTCGCCCGACCCTATGCGCGCGCCGCCTTCGAGCTGGCGCACGCGGCCGGCTCGCTGGATGCGTGGTCGCAGGCGCTGGCGTTTGCCGCAAGCGTGGCAAGCGATGCGCGCGTGGCCCGGCTGGGCAGCGATCCGCGCGTGCTGCCGGCGCAGCTGGTGGCGCTGCATCTGCCGTCCGGCATGGCGGCGGACACGCCGTTTGCGCAGTTCCTCGGCGAAATGGCCGAGCAGCGGCGGCTGGCGCTGTTGCCCGAAGTGGCCGAGCTGTACGAGGCGTTCAAGCGCGAGTCCGAGTCGCAGCTGCTGGTCAAGGTGACCAGTGCGATGGCGCTGGATGTCGCCCAGGCCGAACAGCTCAAGGTGTCGCTGAAGCGCCGCTTCAAGCGTGAAATCGAGCTGGAAACCCGGGTTGACGCGACCCTGCTGGCCGGCGCGGTGATTGATACCGGCGCACAGGTGATCGACGGTTCCGCGCGCGGTCGCCTGGCCCAGCTGGCCAGCGCCTTGGCGCACTGAGTTTTTCACGCGAAGTCCGTTTCGCGGAGAGCAAAACCGGCCATCCATGGCCGGACAGATTGGTTACACGCGAAGTCCATTTCGCGAAGAGCAAAAACCGGCCATCCATGACCGGACTCTGGGAAAGAGCTTCGATTCTAAAATTTCGGGATAAACACCATGTCCAGCACCACCTTGAATCCGTCCGAGATCAGCGAGCTGATCAAGAACCGCATCGAGCAGTTCAAGCTCGGTGCGGAAGCGCGCAACGAAGGCACGATCATCAGCGTGTCTGACGGCATCGTGCGCATCCACGGCCTCGCCGATGTGATGCAGGGCGAAATGATCGAACTGCCGGGCAGTTCGTTCGCGCTGGCATTGAACCTCGAGCGTGACTCGGTCGGCGCGGTGGTGCTGGGTGAATACCAGCACCTGCGCGAGGGCGATACCGCCAAGACCACTGGCCGCATCCTCGAAGTGCCGGTCGGCCCCGAGTTGCTCGGCCGCGTGGTCGACGCGCTGGGCAACCCGATTGATGGCAAGGGCCCGGTCAACGCCAAGCTCAACGCGCCGATCGAGAAGGTGGCGCCGGGCGTGATCTGGCGCAAGTCGGTCGATCAGCCGCTGCAGACCGGCTACAAGTCGGTCGACGCGATGATCCCGATCGGCCGCGGCCAGCGCGAGCTGATCATCGGCGACCGCCAGACCGGCAAGACCGCGCTGGCGATCGACGCGATCATTGCGCAGAAGGATTCCGGCATCAAATGCATCTACGTTGCGATCGGCCAGAAGCGCTCGTCGATCGCCAGCGTGGTGCGCAAGCTGGAGGCGCATGGCGCGCTTGCCCACACCATCATCGTGGTGGCCTCGGCCTCCGAGTCGGCTGCGTTGCAGTACGTGGCGCCCTACTCCGGCTGTGCGATGGGCGAGTACTTCCGCGACCGCGGCCAGGACGCGCTGATCGTGTACGACGATCTGTCCAAGCAGGCGGTGGCGTATCGCCAGATTTCGCTGCTGCTGAAACGTCCGCCGGGCCGTGAAGCATATCCGGGCGACGTGTTCTATCTGCACTCGCGCCTGCTCGAGCGCGCCTCGCGCGTGTCCGAGGAGTACGTCGAGAAGTTCACCCGCGGTGAAGTGAAGGGCAAGACCGGTTCGCTCACGGCGCTGCCGATCATCGAGACGCAGGGTGGCGACGTCTCGGCGTTCGTACCGACCAACGTGATCTCGATCACCGACGGCCAGATCTTCCTGGAAACCGACCTGTTCAACGCCGGCATTCGTCCGGCGGTGAACGCCGGCATCTCGGTGTCCCGCGTCGGCGGTGCCGCGCAGACCAAGATCGTCAAGAAGCTGTCCGGCGGCGTCAAGCTGGCACTGGCGCAGTTCCGCGAGCTGGCCGCGTTCGCGCAGTTCGCCTCGGATCTGGATCCGGCCACGCGCGCCCAACTCGACCGTGGTCAACGCGTCACCGAGCTGATGAAGCAGGCGCAGTACGCGCCGCTGTCGATTGCCGAACTGGCCTTATCGGTGTACTCCGCCGAGAAGGGTTATCTGGATGATTTGGCGGTGAATCAGGTGCTGCCGTTCGAGAAGGGCTTGCACGCGTTCATGCACCAGAACCACGCCGAGCTGATGCAGAAGCTCGTGATCACCGGCGACTGGAACAACGACATCGAAGCCACCTTCAAGGCTTCGCTGGACGAATACAAGAAAACCGGGAGCTGGTAAGAAGAAGGGGGAACAGGGAACGGGGAACAGGGAACATGCAGGTTCTTGCATCCCCGGCCCGAGCTACACATTCCCCGTTCCCCAGTCCCCGTTCCCCGAGCGAGCATAGCGAGCGATAAAAGATGGCCAGCGGACGCGAAATCAAGACCAAGATCAAGAGCACGCAGAACATGCGCAAGGTTACGCGCGCGCTTGAGATGGTTTCGGCGGCGAAGATCCGCCGCGCGCAGGATCTGATGAAGGCCTCGCGCCCGTATGCGCGCTCGATGCGCAAGGTCATCGCGCACGTGGCCCAGGCCAGCACCGACTTCAGCCATCCGTTCCTGATCCAGCGCGACAAGGTTGTACGGGTTGGCTACATCGTGGTGTCGACCGATCGCGGGCTGTGCGGCGGCCTCAATTCCAATCTGTTCCGTCGCCTGTTGCCGGCCGTGGCCGAGTGGCAGCAGCAGGGCGTGCAGGTGGATGTGGTGGCGATCGGCCAGAAGGCAATTTCGTTCTTCCGTCGCATCAAGGGCGTCAACCTGATCGGCAGCGTCAGCCACTTGGGCGAGAAGCCCAAGCTGGAGCAACTGGTCGGCGTGATCAAGGTGATGATGGACGTGTACGCGTCCAACGGACTCGACCGCGTGTTCCTCGCCTACAACGACTTCGTCAACACCATGACGCAGAAGCCGACCATTGACACGTTGTTGCCGTTACCGGCCGTGGCGGTGGAAATGGAAGGCACCGTCGGCGTCAAACTGGAGCAGTCGCACGACTGGGACTACATTTACGAGCCCGACGCGCAGACCGTGCTGGAGCATGTGCTCGGCCGCTACATTGAGTCGGTGGTGTACCAGGCCGCGCTGGAGAATCTGGCCAGCGAACACGCGGCCCGCATGGTCGCGATGAAGAGCGCCTCGGACAACGCGAACAAGGTGATCGGTGAGCTCACCCTCGTCTACAACAAGGCGCGGCAGGCGGCGATCACCCAGGAAATTTCGGAAATCGTGGGCGGCGCCGCAGCGGTATAAGTGCGATCGTCCGTGATCGCAGAACAAGATCAAAAAGTGGCCACCCGTGGCCGCACTCTCAATAAGAGCGACGCTTCATCGGCGCTGATACGAAATCACAAAAGATCCATCCGGAGCATTCCATGAGCCAGGGCAAAGTTGTTCAGATCATCGGCGCAGTCATCGACGTGGAGTTTCCGCGCGATCAGGTGCCGCAGGTGTATGACGCGCTGAAAGTCGACGGCACCGAGATCACGCTGGAAGTCCAGCAGGTGCTGGGCGACGGTGTGGTGCGCACCATCGCGCTGGGTTCCACCGACGGACTGAAGCGCGGTCTCGCTGCGCGCAACACCGGTGAAGGCATCAAGGTGCCGGTTGGCCGTGCCACCCTGGGCCGCATCATGGACGTACTCGGCAATCCGATCGATGAGGCCGGCCCGATCGGTGAGCAGGATCAGTGGGTGATCCATCGCGAGGCACCCAGCTACGCCGACCAGGCCGCAGCCACCGACTTGCTGGAAACCGGCATCAAGGTGATCGACCTGATCTGCCCGTTCGCCAAGGGCGGCAAGGTCGGCCTGTTCGGCGGCGCCGGCGTGGGCAAGACGGTCAACATGATGGAGCTGATCAACAACATCGCCAAGGCGCACGAAGGTTTGTCGGTGTTCGCCGGCGTGGGCGAGCGTACCCGCGAGGGCAACGACTTCTACCACGAGATGAAAGATTCCAACGTGCTCGACAAGGTCGCGATGGTCTACGGCCAGATGAACGAGCCGCCGGGCAACCGCCTGCGCGTGGCGCTGACCGGCCTGACCATGGCCGAGTACTTTCGCGACGAAAAGGACGAACACGGCAAGGGCCGCGACGTGCTGTTCTTCGTCGACAACATCTACCGCTACACGCTGGCCGGTACCGAGGTGTCCGCGCTGCTCGGCCGCATGCCGTCGGCGGTGGGCTACCAGCCCACCCTGGCCGAGGAAATGGGCGTGCTGCAGGAGCGCATCACCTCGACCAAGACCGGCTCGATCACCTCGATCCAGGCCGTCTACGTGCCCGCCGACGATCTGACCGATCCGTCGCCCGCCACCACCTTCGCGCACCTGGACTCCACCGTCACGCTGAGCCGCAACATCGCCTCGCTGGGCATCTACCCGGCGGTCGACCCGCTGGACTCGACCAGCCGCCAGCTCGATCCGCTGGTGATCGGCCAGGAGCACTACGACGTGGCCCGCCGCGTGCAGGGCACGCTGCAGCGCTACAAGGAGCTCAAGGACATCATCGCGATCCTCGGCATGGACGAGCTGTCCGAGGACGACAAGCAGGCGGTGTCGCGCGCGCGCAAGATCGAGCGTTTCTTCTCGCAGCCGTTCCACGTGGCCGAAGTGTTCACCGGCTCGCCGGGCAAGTACGTGCCGCTGAAGGAAACCATCCGCGGCTTCAAGATGATCATCGACGGCGAAGTGGATCACCTGCCGGAGCAGGCGTTCTACATGGTCGGCGGCATCGACGAGGCGATCAAGAAAGCCGAGGACATGGGCGCCAAGAAAACCGCGTAAGCGGTTTTCGCATAGACACCGGCAAGCTGGCGGCAGCACAGCGATCCAAGCCGGCTTTTCAGCACCCCATCGGTTCCTGCGAACGTGACGAGTAACCCACCATGACTACCATCCGCGTCGACATCGTCAGTGCCGAAGCCGAGATTTTCTCCGGCGACGCGACGCTGGTCGTGGCCACCGGCGAGCTGGGTGAGCTGGGCATCACGCCGCGCCACGCGCCGCTGATCACCCGCCTCAAGCCGGGTCATGTAGACGTGCTGCTGGCCGGCGGCGAGCGGCAGCAGTTCTACGTCTCCGGCGGCATCCTGGAGGTGCAGCCGCAGGTGATCACCGTGCTGGCCGACACGGCCGCGCGCGCCGCCGATCTGGACGAGGCCGCCGCGCTGCGTGCCCGCAAGGAGGCCGAGGACGCGCTGGCCAACCGCACCGAGGCGCTGGAAATCGCCGAAGCCCAGGCCAGGCTTGCCCAGGCGATGGCCCAGCTGCAGGCGCTGGAGCGGCTGCGCAAGAACCTCAAGCACTAAGGCGGCGGGCACGCCGTCGACGGACGACCTGCGTCCGCGCCGAACCGCAATCGCATTACACGCAGCGTTCGTCCCGAGCGTGGCGGAGCGGCTCGTCGAAGCGCACATGCCCTCGTCGTTGCCGCCCCGCAGTCATCGTCGGGCAACCCCCCGCAAACCATGCAGATGCCGGCTTCGCGCCGGCATTTTCGCGTCGGCGCGATGGTCACTTCAGAATCGGATGATGTCGATGACAAGGCACGCCAGGCGGCACGCAGCATGCGGCGCATGGCTGCAGCACAGTGCGCGTGACGGATGAGCTTCTGTCGCTGGCCGGCGGCGTCCAGCCGCGCGGTCGCCCACGCGGGCTTGAGGCCTGCGGCCGCTGCTATGCTTTCGCACTGATCCGGGTCAAGGCCGACGCCGATGGAAAACGCTCCCCTGCACGTCATCATCCTCGCCGCCGGCGCCGGCACGCGGATGAAATCGAATCGCCCCAAGGTGCTGATGCCGCTGGCCGGGCAGCCGCTGCTGGCGCATGTGCTGGCCGCGGCGCGCGCGCTGCAGCCGGCGGCGATCCACATCGTGCATGGCCACGGCGGCGAGCAGGTGCAGGCGGCGTTCCGCGCGCAGGACGACCTGCGCTGGGTGCTGCAGGCCGAGCGGCTGGGCACCGGCCATGCCGTGCAGCAGGCGCTGCGCGAGGTGCCCGACGGCGTGCAGGTGCTGGTGCTGTACGGCGACGTGCCGCTGACCCGCCCCGCCACGCTGCGCCAGCTGGTGCAGACCACCGGCGCGCTGCGCCTGCTCAGCACCCGGCTGACCGATCCGCGCGGCTACGGCCGCGTGCTGTGCGACGACCGCGGGCACATTCGCGCCGTGGTCGAGGAGAAGGACGCCGATGCCAGCCAGCGCGCGGTCACCCTGGTCAACACCGGCCTGCTCGCCGCCGAAGCGTCCGCGCTGCGCGGCTGGATCGACCGGCTCGACCGCAACAACGCGCAGGGCGAGTACTACCTCACCGACATCTTCGGCATGGCCGCGCGGGAAAACCGCCCCGCGCAGAACGTCGAATGCGCCGATCCGGTCGAGGCGGCCGGCGCCAACGACGCCTGGCAGCTGGCCGAGCTGGAGGCGCATCACCGCCTGCGCGCCGCCCGCGCGCTGGCGCTGGACGGCGTGCGGCTGGCCGACCCGGCGCGCCTCGACGTGCGCGGCACGGTGCAGGCCGGGCGCGATGTCGAGCTCGATATCGACGTGATCCTGGAAGGCCATGTGCAGCTCGGTGACGACGTGCGCATCGGCGCGTTTACGCGGCTGAAGGACGTGCAGCTGGCCGCCGGCACCGTGGTGCACCCGCACTGCGACCTCGACGGCGTGATCACCCGCGGCCCGTGCACGATCGGCCCGTTCGCGCGCCTGCGCCCCGGCACCGAGCTGGCCGGCGGCGTGCACGTGGGCAATTTCGTCGAAACCAAGAAAACCCGCATCGGCGAAAACAGCAAGGCCAACCACCTCAGCTACCTCGGCGACAGCGAGATCGGCTGCGGCGTCAACGTCGGCGCCGGCACCATCACCTGCAACTACGACGGCAGCAACAAGTTCGTCACCCGCATCGGCGACGGCGCCTTCATCGGCTCCAACAGCGCCCTGGTGGCGCCGGTGACGGTAGGCGCCCAGGCCACCATCGGCGCCGGCTCGGTGATCACCCGCGATGCCCCCGACGGCGAGCTGACCGTGGCGCGCGGAAGACAGCACACGCTGCACGGCTGGAAGCGGCCGGAGAAGAAGCCGCAATAGCGGCAGCCGGCGTCCGGCTTGCCGAAGCAGAAGTGGGGGTGGCTTGATTCGGTGTCATGCACGCCGATGGATTTCGCCGGTTGGGTTCGCATGGTTCCGTGGCGTCACGCGGACGCGCGACTTTCGGCAGCCTGGAAAACTTTGGCGGACGGTTCAATCTCGGCGCGGATCAAGATCACGCAGCCCGCGGAGGCGCGCAGACTGCAAAAGCGCCTGCAGGTCCCCGGCGCTCCCGCCAGCATGATTCGATCAGCGGCTCGCTTGATCAGGGAGGTCTTGGTCGTGAATTGGCGCGCCATGCCCGCCCAGTTCGGGATTCCCACCGCCAGCCAGATCCTGGCCGACTTGATCAGCGACGCTGGCTACGAGGCGATTCGCTACCCGTTGCATATGCCGCTCAAACCCGCCTCCGATTCCACTCTCAAGCCGGCCACCGGAAATGCCCAAGGGCGTGGCCGCCGGCAAGCAGCGTCCCGGGTCGAACGATGTTCAGGGGTCACACTCGGCTTGTTCGCGCCAATAAGACACACTATAATGCGTCCTATGCTTGAATTGTAGGTCTAAGACACACTATGTTGATACCAGAGTTCGCGACAACGGGTGAGTTGACGTTGGCGATCGGGCGGCGATTGCGAGACCAGCGCCTTGCGCAAAACGTGACGTTGAGAGAGCTGGCCAAGAGGAGCGGCTTGTCTGTGGGCGCGCTCAGGAAAATGGAGATCGAGGGCAAGACCACGCTGTATTCGTTGATCCGCGCCGTTCAGGCCCTTGGGCTTGGATCGGAGCTGGCGCACCTGTTTGAGCTCAAGCAGCGGTCGATTGCCGAGATGGAGGAGGCCGCACAAGCGTCTCGGCGCCAGCGGGCGTCGGGGACGTGGACGGCATGAACCAGCTACAGGTTTGGTATACGGGTTGGGGAGAGGATTTCCCACTGGGCACGCTGGCGGACAATGGCCGGCAGTTGCTCTTCGAGTACAGCCAGGCGGCACTTGATCGCAAGCTGGAGCTGTCGCCGGTGAAGCTCAAGCTGAGTGCGGCCAGTTTCGGCGACTTTCCTTCGTTCCAGCACCGGTTGCCCGGCTTGTTCGCCGACAGCCTGCCTGACGGCTGGGGTCTGATGCTGATGGATCGGATGTTCCGCCAGCGCGGGGTCGCGGCGGCAGGGCCGTTGGAACGGCTTGCGTTCGTGGGCGACCGGGCGATGGGTGCGTTGCGCTACAAGCCTGCTGGTGAGCTGGCAGGGCAGGAAGTGCATTGGTCGTTGTTGGCGTTGGCTCAGGAAAGCGAACGGGCGTTGTCGGAGGCGCCAGTGCGCGACCTGCAGGCGCTGATCCTGGCCGGCGGTTCGCCACAGGGAGCCCGCCCCAAGGCGTTGGTGCAGTACGACGCGCGCAGCGACCAGGTCAGCACGTTGCCCGATGCGCCGGGAGAACCGTGGCTGGTCAAGTTCCAGGCGTCAAATGAGCACAAGGAAGTCTGCGCGATCGAGATGCTGTACGCCGAGCTGGCGCGCGCGAGCGGGATCGACATTCCGGACACGCGGTACTTCAGCCTGAGCGACACTTTGGCGGCCTTTGGCGTCGCCCGCTTCGACCGGGAGCGCGGCGCCCGGGTACCGATCCACAGCCTTGCGGGCCTGCTGAGCATCGACTACAGCGCGCCTGGATCGATCGACTACAACGGATTCCTGCGGGCGACACGGTTCGTGACCAAGGACGAGCGGGAGGTGGTCAAAGCCTATCGCCGGGCGGTGTTCAACGTGGTCATGCACAACCGCGACGATCACGCCAAGAACTTCGCCTGGCGTCTGGGTGCCGACTCGCGCTGGCGCGTGGCGCCGGCCTATGACCTGACGTTCGATGAGGGGCCGAGCGGAGAGCACAGCTTGGATGTGGGCGGGAAGGGCAAGGCGATCACGCGCGCCGACTTGAATGCGTTGGCAATCGACGCCGGCATAAGGGTGGCACTGGCCAACCAGGTGATCGATGAGGTAGCCGAGGCGGCCGGCACCCTGGCGCAGCGGGCGTTGTCATGGCCGATCCGCGCGCAAACGGTGACCAGCCTTGTGCGATCGGTGGAATCCTGCCGCAAGCTGATGGGCAGTTAGCAAACACGCTGCTGAAGGTCATTTCCCAGTCGTCGTCAGTCCGATCGACGCGAGTGCCAGCGCCAGAGCGGACGGAGCTGCGCGTTTGCAAGGGCACCTCTTTCAGGCCGTCTCGGGTGGCCGGTTTGAGAGCATTTCCAGTGGCCGGTTTGGATCATTAGGGGTGGCCGGTTTCGTCTGGAATATGCGTCCGTCAACTAAAGAGCGACGGTGAGTGCGTGGCGGTCTTTCCTCACGCTTGGCAAGCGACGCGTCGTTCGTGAACGAAGCCGATGACGCGCCGGCGGAGTACTCGCCATACGCGTCTCGACCTGAGCGCCGCCGGGGGTCTTTGCGGCAGGGAAGTGCTCTCGCGGCATCTGCGACCCGCGCGGCCATAGCGAAAAAACACGTATGGGGCAACCTTGGGAATCGCAGGCACTGCCCGCCCATGGCCATGGCGCTTTCGGGCCGGGAGCGGTCGGTCGATGCTCGAGCAGGGTTGCGCGCGAAGAGGGCGCTTGGCCCTTCATCCTGTGATCACCGTCCTGCCGCCAGCCTGCTGGCGGTCTTTCAAAACGGCGTGGCCGCAGCCTCGCGTTCCGACTGTGGCAACAGACCCTCGAGTGCGGTCCTGGTAGCGCCATAGCCGCTTCCCGCGAGAACCCGACGCACGGCCATCGCCGCGTGCACGGGCTGCCATTCTTCCTGCCCATTAGCGCCGCGCACGCGCAGGCGCATCGTCGGATTCGGCACGTAGTAGCCATTACGCCAGCGCATCCATAGTCGGCGTGCTGGTTCATAGCTGCTATCGACTTCGGCGCGCGCGAGGACCGCGTTGAACCAGGTGCGCTTGCGCCGCTCTTCACGCAGCACGCTGATCGGAAAATGCTCGACATGGCGCATCAACCAGGCCGTGTTGAAGCCCGAGCGCCGGTCCAGCGAGCAGGCCCGCCCCGGCACCAGTTGCGAGCCCAGGGTCTTGATCCCGGCGAGCATCGTCAGCAGCACGAAATACTCTCCCTGGTGCGGGTACAGGCGGATCAGACGGCCGTCCGCCTCCACATCCAGCGCTGCCGGCGCAACGCGCTCGTACACCGCTGCGAACGGACCGGCCGCATAGTCGACGTGCAGCGCGGCGCGCTCAAGCGCATGCATCACCGGCGTCTGCCCGAACAGATCGCGCGCCTCGATATCGGCGCCGCGCTGCAGCAAGGCCTCAACCAAGAGAAGGTTGCCGGCGTGCGCGGCCATCATCAGCGGCGTCGCATCGAACGCACTGCGATGGTCGACACCGTACTGGTCGCACAGTGCGAGAACCTCCTTGAACGCTTTCTTCGTCCATGGCGCGAGCTGCCGTTCGGCGATGGCGGCGGCCGTACGCTGCACGCGGCCCTCGGGCGCGTGCTTGACCAGATCGACTGCAGTGTTCCACCGCGCTTCCTGCGCCATGCGTACCAGATAACGCTCCTGGTGGTGCCACAGCGCGAAGTCGAGCACCTGCTGACGCAGCTTGTTAGACACCTCCTTCGGGTCGAGCGCGCGCCCGATCGCCGGCGCGATCGTCGCTTCGTTCCACACCAACCACGGCACCTGGCGCGTGCGCAAGACAGTCTGCCGGATCGCCTCGGCCTGCTCCTGCTTGCCCTGGAGTTCGAGCCGGTGTGCCTCGCGCTCCCATTCCTCGCGGCTCGATGCCTTCGCCGGCACGCCGAGCGCCGCCGGGCTGTCGCGGATGCCGAGCAACGCCAGCAGCGGGTGCGCGGTGTTGCTCTCGATCATCCAGACCCGCTCGACCGCGCGTGTGAGCGCGACGTACAACGCATTGACGTAGAACTTCCAGATTTCGAGCGACTTGTCCTGCTTGTCCTTCGCGCGCCGGTAATCGAGCGAATCGACCGCGAGGTCGGCCGCGTCGACGCCCGCGCAGACTTCGGCGTAAGCCTGGTGCTGCCCGGACACGAAGCTGTATAGGACGATGTTCGGGTATTCCAGACCCTTGGCCTCGTGTACCGAAAACACCAGCGGCGTGCGGAAGCACGCGCGCGCGGCCGGCTTATCCTCGTCACGCAGCACCAGCACCGCGTACTGGGTCGAACCGCGCGTGCGCGCGTCGATGTCGCGACGGACCGCCTCGGTATCGGCCAGCAGCCGCACCTCGCCGTCGAGTGTGGACGCCGGTTCGACCAGATGGTTGCTCTCGCGGTCGATCGAGCCGAAGCGCGCGTGCTTGATCCTCAGCAGGTCGTTGGCCACTTGCGTGACCGCGCGCGCGTTGCGGTAGTTGACCCCGAGCACCGACAGCTGCTGCCGCTCGGCAAGCGCCGGGTCGCGCCAGAACAGACTTTTCACCGACGACCACGCGAAGAAGTTCGGGTGCACGATCTGGTTGGAATCGCCGCACAGCAGAAAATGGCCTGGCTTGCGCAGCGTGCGCAGCACCAGCGCGAGCTGGGCGTTGGTGAAGTCCTGCACCTCATCGATCACGACGAAATCGTGGCGCGGCGCAGCCAGCGCCTGCCAGGCGTGGGCGATCAGGTTGTTGTCGTACAGGCCGCTGTCGGCTAGCCACTCACGGTACTTGTCAAACAGCTGGTGGATCGCGCCGCGCTGCCCGCTCGCGAAGATCGACTGCCGCGGCCCGAGCGCGAGGTAGGCCTCTTGCGTGAGCGCGCCCTCGGGCTGGCTGCCGATCACACCTCGAAATTCCTCGAAGCACTGGTGCGCGTCGGTGTAGCGATAGTGCTGGCGATGGCGCACGAACCAATCGCGGAACGCCGCAAAGTCGACCTCTTGACCCGGAAGCACCTGCAGACTTTCCAGGAACTCGCGCCACGACAAGAACTGCGGCTCCTGCGCCGAATTCTCGTAGTGATTTGCGAAGTAGAGGTCGCGTGCGCTCCGCGCCAGCCACGGCGACTGGGTGACGTACAGTACGCTGCCCTCGGCGTGCCGCAGCTTCTCCAGGGTCAGTGCGGTTTTGCCTGAGCCAGCCGAACCGACCAGGATCAGCGGCGCCTGCCGCTGGTACACCGCATTCTGGGCGTCGTCGAACGAGATGGGCTTGTCGAGCAGGTGGAATTCGCTGCGGCCCGGATGCAGGTAGCGCACCGGCGTGGCGTCCTGGGCGATCGCGTCCGCCGTGGCCTCGCCGATGCGCGCGGGGTCGATGCGCGCGCCGCGCAGGAAGCGCGAGTGGTCGTAAGCGTGCTGAGCGATGATCTCCAGCGCCAGGCAGACGGTCTCGTCGCGATGACGCACGAAGGTCAGCAACAACCGGCTGGCCCCGTCAAGCTTGGCGCGGTAGTAAGGCGCCGCCTGCAATTTCTTGACGTCCGCGCTACGCAGGTCATCGCGTTCGATTGCCGCGCGCACTTTCTCGAAGGCCGCGCGCAGACGGCCCGGGTCGAGGCCAGCGTAGGTAAGCAATCGCATGGGGAATGGGGCTATCGCGGAACTGAACAGTGATTATTCTCGGGGAGCCTGGCGGCGACCGCAATCCACTGCAAGGAATCGTCGTGACGCCGACCGTGCTTTCCGTTGCAAAGCGGCCGTTCGCGACCGGCAACAATGGGGACGTTTCCCGCCAATCAATGCACGCCCGTCAATGCAAGGATCGCACGCGCCGCCTCACGCATACCGCCATCCATCAATCTCCACCAGCAGCTCGCTGCGGCAGATGTCGCCGTGCAGCAGCAGTACCGGCACGCCGGGCAGGCGCTGACGCAGGAAGGCGCGCACGCGCGCGGCGTCGGTGGGGTGACGCACGTAGGCCTTGAGCGGCGACTGCGTATCGAAGCCGGCGGCGATGCCGGCGCTGGCCAGCAGGGCTTCGAGGTTGGTCAGGGTTTCCTCCAGCTGCGCATCGAGATCGTGATGATGGGCGGAGGCATGGCCGACCACCGCGGCGGTGCCGGAGATCGCCAGCGCATCGTGCGCCGGCAGGCTCATGGCGCGGGCAAAGCTGGGCGGCGTGCGGCCGTACTGGCGCGGGTAGCGCCAGGCGCTGACCTGGCGCGGGTTTTCCACCCGGCGGCCGGGCTGGTCGCAGGCCAGCAGATAGACCTGCAGCGGCTCGCCGTCGGCGTGATGGCCGATCGCGCTGGCGGCAGGAAAACCGTCAGCAAAAAAGCGGCCCATGCCGGCGGCGCGGCCATCGCAGAATTGCTTGTAGTGCTCCTCGTCGCCCTCGCCGTGGTTGATCATGCCGAGGTAGTTCCACACGCGCAGCACGTGGTGCGCGCTGTGCGCCGTCACGAATTGGTGCAGCTGCCCGTAGGCCAGCTGCGCGGTGGCGCGCGGGCCGCCGTGCGCGCGTTCGTCCAGCTCGATCGCGGCGAACAGCCAGCCGCCGCCGGCGGACCAGCGCAACGCGCCGTCGCGGCCGCAGCGAACGTCGGCGTCGACCTGCCACAGCTCCAGCGGCGTGGGCGCATCGAGCGCTTCCAGCGCGACCCGCAGCCAGCGCGGATCGTCGAGTCGCGCCGCGCCGGCGCCGAAGCCGAACGCGGCCAGGATGCCGGCTTCCTGCAGCACGGCGGCGGGCTCGGCGAGCCGGTAGGAGACCTGCGGCGCGCGGCGCGCCAGCGAATCAGTCTGCGGGCTTTCACATCCGTGAATCATTGCGTGCAACCGGGGGCGACCAAGGGGCTATGTTACACTCCGCGGCCACTGCCACCCGGGGGAGGCAATGCAGCAAGGGCATGGAATCGAGCATGGCAGAGCAGACCACGGCGCAGCACGAATTGGCCACGTTGATCGTGGAATGCCTGAACCTCGAAGCGGTCACCCCGGCGCAGATCGACGCCGATGCGCCGCTGTTTGGCGGCGAGCTGGGGCTCGATTCCATCGACGCGCTGGAGATCGCGCTGGCCGTGTCCAAGCGCTACGGTTTCCAGCTGCGCTCGGACAATCCGGACAACCGGCAGATCTTCACCAGCCTGGGCACCCTCTCGGCGCATATCGAGCAGCACCGCGTCGGCTGAGCGCGGCCGTCCGATGCCCCTTGGCGCCGTTGCCGTCACGCCATGTTCCGGCACAAGTGGCAGTCTGGTGATCTCCCCGACGCCTGCGCGGAATCCGGCATGACGGCTGGCCGTACGACCATGATCGAAAGCTCGACCCGGCGCTGGCAGCTGGCGCTGCTGGTTGCCTATCCACTGCTGGCGGTGATGGGCGCGCTCACCCAGCGGCAGATTTTTCCGCTCGCCGCGCTGCTGCTTCTGCTCACGGCCCTGCTGCTGCCGCAGCTGCGTCGCGGCCAGCCCGGGCCGTGGCTGCTGTGGCTGGGCGCACTGCTGGCGCTGCCGCTGCTGGCACTGGCGGGCTGGGCTGCGCTGCTGCTGGAGCTGGTGCCGCTGCTGGTGAATGCGCTGCTGGCGTGGGGCTTCGGCCGCACGCTGTGGACGCCCGAACCGCTGGTGGCCCGTTTCATCCTCGCCATCGAGGGCGCCGAGCGGCTGGCGCAGCCCGGGGTGGCGCGCTACGCCCGCCAGCTGACGGTGTTCTGGACGCTGTTGCTGGCGGCGCAGGCGCTGCTGCTGGCCGTGCTGCTGCTGTGCGCCGCGCACGATGGCCTGCTGGCCCGCCTCGGCATCGTCGCGCCGCTGGCGGTGCCCGATCGCTGGGCGGCGGCGTGGCTGCACGCGGGCGGCTACCTGCTGCTCGGCGCGGTGTTCCTGCTGGAATACGTCTACCGCCGCTGGCGGCTGCGGCACCTGAGCCATCCCGCCCTGCACACCATGCTGCTGCAGCTGGCGCTGCACTGGCCGCGTCTGCTGCGCGGCCGCGTCATGACCGCGCACGCGTTCGAGCAGGCGCTGTGCATCGCGGCGGATCATCCGTCGCTGGCGGGCCATTTCCCGGGTCAGCCGCTGGTGCCCGGGGTGATTCTGCTGGAGCAGGTGGCGCTGGCGCTGCGTGGGTGGCGCGGTCAGCGGCTGACGCGGGTGCTGGAGGCCAAGTTCATGCAGCCGCTGCTGCCGGCGCAGCGCGCGCTGCTGCGCTTGAGCAGCATCGGGCCATCGGAGCAACTGCCCCAGTCCCCGACGCGACTGCGCTTCGAGATCGTGCGGGACGGCAGCGTGCTGGCGCGCGGCCAGGTCGAGGCGGTGGCATGAGCGCGCCGGAGCACTGGCAGAGCCGGCCCGAGGGCGGTGGCCGCTTCGCGCTGTGGTTGATCCGCACCATCGCGCTGCGCGGCGGACGACGGCTGGGGCGACTGTGCCTGTATCCGATCACGCTGTATTTCTACCTGCGCCGCCGGCCGGAGCGGGTCGCCTCGCGCCAGTATCTGCAGCGGGTCTTCGGCCGGCCGCCGACGCCCTGGCAGGTGTTCCACCATCTGCACTGCTTCGCCGCCATCACGATGGACCGGGTGTTTCTACTGGCGCAGGGCGAGCGGCCGTTCCGGATCGAGACGCAGGGGCTGGAGCTGCTCGACGAGCGCATCGCGCTGGGCTGCGGCGTGCTGTTGCTGGGTTCGCATCAGGGCAGTTTCGAGGCCTTGCGCACGATCGGCGCGCGACGCCCGCAGATGCCGCTGCGGGTGGTGCTGGACAAGCAGAAGACTCCCGCGCTGACCGAGCTGCTGGAAGCGCTGGCGCCCGAGGTCGGCGCCGGCGTGATCGACGCGGCGCAGGACGGCACCTCGATTGCGCTGGCGATGGCCGAGGCCTGCCAGCGCGGCGCGGTGGTGGCGATGCTGGCCGATCGCGGTCGCGGCCACGAGGTGCTGCGGCATGCGCTGTTCCTCGGTTCGCCGGCGCCGTTCCCGATCAGCCCGTGGCTGCTGGCGCATACGCTGAAGGTGCCGGTGGTACTGTGTTTCGGCCTGTATCTGGGCGGCAACCGCTACCGCCTGATCTTCGAGCCGCTGGCCGACCGGGTGGAGATCCCGCGGCACAATCGCGGTCCGGCGCTGGACGCGCTGATCGCCCGCTACGCGCAACGTCTGGAACACTATGTCCGCGTCGCCCCCTACAACTGGTTCAACTTCTATGATTTCTGGCAGCAAGATCTGCGCGCTCCTGCTGGGCACGACGCTGCTGCTGTGGTCGAGCGCGTGGGCGTCTGATGTGGCGCTCGCCGGCACGGCGCCGGCAGCGTCGTCGTCATCGGCGACCCGCCTGATCGCGGCGCTCGGCCAGCCGGCGCCGGCGCGCACCGCATTCGCCGAGGCGCGTTTCCTGCACGTGCTGGACCGGCCGCTGGTGGTCTCCGGCGAGCTGGCGTGGCTGGGCGGCAACCGGCTGCAGCGGCAGGTCGAGCAGCCGCAGCCCGAAACCGCCACCATCGCCGACGGCGAGGTGACCCTGCAGCGCGCGGGCAAGCCAGCGCGGCGCTTCTCGCTCGGCCATGCGCCGCAGCTGCAAGTGCTGCTGGAGAGTTTCGTGGCGCTGCTCAGCGGCGACGCCGGGCGGCTGCAGCAGGCGTTCGAGATACGCCATAGCGGCAGCGCCGCCGCCGGCTGGACGCTGACGCTGGTGCCGCGCGATGCGAAGGTGGCCCGCACCGTCGCCAGCATCGCCATCGACGGCTACGGCAAGCAGTCGCGCTGCATGCGCATGCAGGACGCCGACGGCGATCTGGCGGTGGATCTGCTCGGCCCGCTGGCCGCGCAGATGCCGGCCGCACCCACGCGCGAGGCGCTGCAGGCGCTGTGCCGGAGCGCGCCCTGAGCATGCGCACAGGCGGGCGGGCGACGCTGCTGCTGCTCTGGCTGCTGGCGCTGGCCGGGCTGGGCTGGGTGGTCAGCCAGCGGCTGCGGGTCAGCACCGACCTGCGCAGCTTCATGCCGGCGCCGACCACGCCCGACCAGCGCCTGCTGATGGAGCAGGTCGGCGACGGGCCGGGCTCGCGCCTGCTGCTGCTGGCGATCCGTGGAAGACCGGACACGCAGCTGGCGGCGCTGAGCCAGGGCCTGGTGGCCGCACTGAAGCATGACCCGCGCTACAGCCAGGTGCTCAACGGCAGCTTCGATCTCGGCGCGCTCGACCCGCAGCTGCTGCCGTACCGCTACCTGCTGTCGCCCACGCTGGACACGCAGCCGCTGGACGCGGCGTACCTGTCCGCTCAGCTGCAGCAGCGGCTGGACGATCTGTCCTCGCCGGCCGCCAGTCTGCTGCAGGGCCTGCTGCCGCGCGATCCCACCCTGGAAGTGCTGAAGCTGGCCGAGCGCTGGGCGCCTGCGAGGGCGCCCGAGCTGCGCGACGGCGTGTGGTTTTCGCCGCGGCACGAGGCGCTGCTGCTGGTGCAGACGGTCGCCGCCGGCTTCGATCCGGACGCCCAGCAGCGCGCCATCGACGGCATCCGGCAGGCGTTTCATGCGCTGCCCGGCAGCGCCGGCGCGACGCTGGAACTGAGCGGCCCGGGCTATTTCAGCGTGGTGGTGGGTGCGCAGACGCGGCACCAGGCGGAATGGATCGGGCGCATCTCCACCGTCGGCTTCATCGCGCTGCTGCTGCTGGCCTATCGCAGCGTCAGCTCGCTGCTGCTCGGCTCGCTGCCGATCGCCAGCGCGGCGCTGGCCGGCATCGCGGCGCTGATCGTGGCGTTTCCGGCGGTGCACGGGATCACCCTGGCGTTCGGCTTCACCCTGCTCGGGGTGGCGCAGGAATACCCGATCCGCGTGCTCAGCCATCGCCGCGCCGGCGAGGATGCCGTGCAAAGCGTGCGCGCACTGTGGCCGCTGCTGCTCACCGCGATCGCCTCGGCCTGCATCGCGTATCTGGCCTTCTATGCGTCCGGCGTGAACGGACTGCAGCAGCTGGCGGTGTTCACCATCGTCGGCCTGCTGGTGGCCGGCTTCAGCACGCGCTATCTGCTGCCGCACCTGCTGCCGCGGCGAGTGCGCGACGTGGCCGACATGCGCTGGCTGCAGCGCACGCGCGACTGGGTGGACCAGCTGCCGCGGCCGCGCTGGATTCCGCTGCTGGTGGCGCTGGCGATCGTGGCGATGCTGGCGCTGGCGCCCGGCCCGTTCTGGCAGAACAACCTGGCCGCGCTGACGCCGCTGCCGCAGGCGATGCTGCTGCGCGACGCGCGCCTGCGCGAGGCGCTGGGCGCGCCCGACGTGCGCTATCTGCTGGTGCTGCAGGCCGCGACCGAGCAGGGCGTGCTGGCGCTGTCCGAAAAGCTGCAGCCGCAGGTCGACGCGCTGCTGGCGCGGCATGCGGCCGATGCGCTGGAGCTGCCGTCACGCTACCTGCCCAGCGTGGCCGTGCAGCGCGCGCGCCAGCAGAAGCTGCCCGATCGCGCCACCCTGCAGCACGCGCTGGCGCAGGCGCTGCAGGGGCTGCCGTTCCGGCCCGGCCTGTTCCAGCCGTTTCTCGACGACGTGCAGGCCGCGCGCACGCTGCCGCCGTTGACGCCCGAGCATTACGCGCAGACGCCGCTGGGCCAGCGGCTGGCGGCGATGCTTATGCAGCGCGACGGCCATTGGTTCGGCCTGGGCACGGTCAGCGGCGTGCACGACGTGGCCGCGCTGCAGGCGCTGGGCAAAGGCAGCGGCGGCAAGGTGCGGCTGCTCGACCTGAAGGCCGCCTCCGAATCGCTGGTGGCCGCCTATCGCACGCGCATCCTGCAGGCGCTGGGGGTTGCCTCGCTGCTGCTGGTGCTGACCATCACGTTCGCCCTGCGCAGCCTGCGCCGCGCCTGGCACGTGCTGGCGCCGATGACCCTGGCGACGTTCCTGGTGCTGGCGGTGGAGCGCGCGATGGGCATCGAGATCTCGCTGTTCCACCTGGTCGCGCTGATCCTCGCCGGCGGCCTCGGGCTGCACTACGCGCTGTTCTTCGAGCGCGACACCGGCGATCCGGCCGAGCAGCGGCGCACCCTGCATGCCACCCTCGTGTGCGTGCTGTCGGCGCTGCTGGTGTTCGGCATGCTGGCGTGGGCGACCATCCCGGTGCTGCGCGCGATCGGACTCACGGTGAGCCTCGGCGTGGCGTTCCACTTCTGCCTGTCGATCCTGATGGCGCCGCACCCGCATGCTGCCGAAGACTGACTGGGCGCCGCTGATTCCGCACGCGGGCACGATGTGCCTGCTGGACGCCGTGCTGGCGTGGGATGCGCGCACGATCCACGCGATCAGCGCCGGCCACGCCCGTGCGGACCATCCGCTGCGCGGCGCATCGGGCCTGCATGCGGTGCATCTGGCCGAATACGGCGCGCAGGCGATGGCGGTGCACGGCGCGCTGCTGGCGCGCGCCGGCGGCATCACCACGGTGCGGCCGGGCCGGCTGGTCAGCCTGCGCGACGTGCAGTTCGGCATCGAATACGTCGATCAGCTGATTGGCCATCTGGACGTCCGTGCCGAATGCCTGTATGCCGACGGCGGCGGTGCGCAGTATGGCTTCCGCGTCGAGCACCGCGGCGTGCTGCTGGCCAGCGGACGGGCGGCGGTGATCCATCCCGACGTCACGGCATCCGACACATTCCCAACCCATCCCGAGAGCAGGTGACGGCCATGTCTGCAACTCCACCCTTGCGTCGCGCGCTGGTCACCGGTGGCAGCGGCGAGATCGGCAGCGCGATCTGCCAGGCGCTGGCCGCCGCCGGCTGGCACGTCATCGTGCACGCGCATCAGGGCCTGCACCGGGCCGAGGCGGTGGCGGCCGGCATCGTGGCCGGCGGCGGCAGCGCGCAGCCGATCGCGTTCGACCTCACCGATGCCGGCGTGACGCGCGCCGCGCTGGATGCGCTGCTGGCCGAGGGCACCATCCACGCGCTGGTCAACAATGCCGGCATCCACGACGACGCGCCGATGGCCGGCATGACCGCCGAACAGTGGTATCGGGTGATCGACGTCTCGCTGCACGGTTTTTTCCACGTCACCCAGCCGCTGTTGCTGCCGATGGCGCGCGCGCGCTTCGGCCGCATCGTGTCGCTGAGCTCGGCGGCGGCGCAGCTGGGCAATCGCGGCCAGACCAACTACGCGGCGGCGAAGGCCGCGCTGCACGGCGCCACCAAATCGCTGGCGCGCGAGATGGCCTCGCGCGGGGTCACCGTCAATGTGGTGGCGCCCGGGGTGATCGAGGGCCGCATGATCGGCACGGATTTTCCGCCGGAGCGCCTGCGCGAACTGGTGCCCGCGCAGCGCGCCGGCCGGCCCGAGGAAGTCGCCGCGCTGGTGGCGTTCCTGTGCTCGGACCTGGCCGGCTACATCAATGGCCAGGTGATCGGCGTCAACGGCGGCATGGGCTGAGCACCACGCCCGCGGCGATCAGGCCGCCGCGAACAGCACCGGTCGCTGCCGCGCGCGGGCCAGGTCATGCATCTCGCCGCGCAGCGCGCCGCCGCCGTCGGCCACCGCGCGCTCCACGATGGTGGCGGCCAGTCCTTCCAGCAGCGCCACGTTCTCGCGCAGGCGCGCGCGCAGCGCGGCGTCGTCGAGCGCGTCGTGCAGGGTGGCGTTCATGCGGGCGAACCACGGCAGCTCGCGCTGATCCAGCATCGCGCGCGGATTGCGCCCGTGCGACAGCGCGTGCCAGCGCAGGAAGAACGGCTGCATGCGCTGGTTCAGCGCCTGCGCCAGTTCAAGTTCCGGCGCCAGGTCAGCGAACAGCGCGGCGTCGTCCAGCCGTTGCTGGAACATCAGCTGGCACAGCACGCCCCAGTAGTAGGCGTAGTCCCAGATCACCTTGATCGGCAGCACCTCGGCATTGCCGAACAGCGGGTATTGCCCGCGGTACAGCGCCAGCGTGCTGCGGTAGAACGAGAAGAACAGCCGCTCGAACAGCCGCGCCGGCGCCGACAGCGCGCGGCCGCCCAGATCGAGCCCGACCAGCCGGCAGATGTAGGTATTGGCGATCGCGATGAAGTCGCTGCCGGGCGAGTAGAACGGGTCGAGGAACGCGCCGGCCTCGCCGGTAAGCGCCCAGCGGTCGGCGCTGAACATGCGCGCGCAGCTGTACGAATAGTCGCGGAAAAACGCGAAGTCGAGCAGCGTGTGCCGGCGCGCGGCCACCGCGCGCGCCAGCGCCGGTTGATGCACGCCCAGCCACGCCTGCGCGTGTTCGAAGCTGTGCATCGTCTCGATCGGATGCATGCCGGCATCGGCCACGATGCCCACCGAGTGCGCGCCCGAGGCCAGCGGGATCAGCCACGCCCAGTAGCCCGGCCCGCACAGGTGGTTGGTCGAGCGCCAGCGCTCCGGCGGCGTGCAGCGGCCCTGCCAGTCGGAGTCGTCGCACCAGCCATCGATGGCGATGCGGTCGTCCAGGCGGAACCACACGGCGTTGGCGCGGTGGCCGTTGTCGCGGGTGAGCTCGAGCCGGCGGCGCAGCATGCCGGCGCGGCCGGAGGCGTCCAGCAGCCAGCGCGCGCCCAGCGTGTGCGCGCGGCCGTCGGCATCGCTGCACTGCACGCTGTGCGCGGCGCCGTGCTGGCCCAGCGTGAAGCGGTTCACGCGCACGCCGTCGCGAAAGTCAATGCCGCGCCGGCGCGCCTCGGCGCCGAGGAAGTTCTCGAAGATGCCGCGGTCGAGCTGGTAGCTGGGCGTGGGCAGCACCTGGCTCACGCCCAGCTCGGTCACCGCAGCCAGGTCGCTGCAGCCGTCGGAGAAGAAGAAGCGGAAGCCGAACTTGCGGATGTGCGCGCTTTCCAGGTGTTCGCGCAGGCCCAGCGTGTCAGCCAGATAGTGCGCGGCGATCTCCACCGTCGACTCGCCCACCTTGTGCGCGGCCGGCGGCAGCGGATGCGCGCGCCGTTCCAGCACCACGATGTCCAGCTGCGGAAACTCGCCGCGCAGCTGCAGCGCCAGGCAGAGTCCGGCCAGCCCGCCACCGAGGATCACCGCATCGTGCGTCGTGTCGCTCATGGGGGCTCCGCGCCGCCGCTCAGGCACCGATTGTGCACCGTTCCAGCTTGCTGCGCCGCAGGTGACGGCCAGGTCGGTGCCGGGTGAAGCCGGTGGCCGGGAAGCTCAGTCCGCCGGCACGTTGTCGACGATCACCGGTGCGCCGCGCGAACGGCGGTGGCTGGCCACGATGTCACCGTAATGCAACACCCGACCGATGGTGTACAGGGTGATGCGGGTGACATCGCCCATCGGGCGGAAATGGCTGCGCCGGAACTCGCCGTGATAGCGCGAGGCGATCGGCACCGAGACCACGCCAAGGTGCTTCTCGCGCGAGGCGGCGATCAGCAGGGCCGCCTCGAACACGAAATTTTCCGCCGGCAGCTCGACCAGCGCCAGCGCGGCGCGTGGATACCAGCGCTGGCCGCTCTGGGTATCGGCCACCGGCTGCCCGCAGGCCCACGAGATGCCCCAGTCGGCCACCGCGTTGGCGCGGCGGCGGCCCTTAGGCTGCTGCGCCCGTTCCAGCAGGCGAGCACCGATTACGATGTGTTGCGGATATTTTGCGGCCGCCGCCACGATCCGCGGGATGTCGCTGGCCAGGTGCTGGCCGTCGCCGTCCATCGTCAGCACGGCGTCGTAACCCTGCCGCAGCGCCTCGCGAAAGCCTGCGCGCAGCGCCTCGCCCTTGCCGCGCCGCTCGCCGTGGCGCAGCAGGGTCACCGGCAGCGCGGCCGCGATCGCCGGCGTGCGGTCATCGGAGCCGTCGTCGACCACGATCACCGGTACGCCCAGCGCCAGCACCGAGGCCAGCAGCGCACCGATCGCCACCTCCTCGTTGAGGCAGGGAATCAGCACACACCAGCGCGGCACGGCGGCGTTCACGCGACGGCCTCCACGCCGAGATCCAGGCCCAGTGCGGCGGCGGCGGGCAGCTGGCAGCGGCCGTGGCCGCGGGCCAGCAGCTGCAGCAGCGCCAGCGCGCTGGCCGAGGCATTCGCGTCGCGCCATGCGTCCAGCGGCGCGGGCAGCGCGGCGGCGGCGCCGTAGCCGCTCAGCGTGCTCAGGCTCAGCCGCGCCACGCTGGCGGGGCCGGCTTGTGGCGCCAGCACCAGCGCGCAGCCGAAGGACTGGCCGCAGCCAGTGACTTCGGCCAGCGGCCCGCTGCCGCCGCTGTCGCTGCACACCAGCAGCACCGGGCGCTGCCCTGCCAGCGCCTGGCTGACCGCCTCCAGCAGCCCGGCGCCGAAGCTGGCGCGCTGTGCCGCCACCGCGGTGGACGGCGCATGGCAGCCGGTGGCGATCGTCCAGTAGCCGGCCGGCGCGTTGTGCACCGAATTGTGGAAGCGGATCGGCGACAGCTCGGCGGGCGCTTGCGCCAGCGTGGCGCACATGTAGTCGGTGATCGCCTGATCGCCGTGCGAGGAGGCGAACACGCAGGCCAGCGTGGCGGCATCGCGGCCGCTCATCGCCACCGCCTGGCCGGCCACCTCGACCGCCAGCAGCACGCTCTCCGGCGCGCGCCGGCGCTCGTTCGGCGGCAGCGCGGTGGCAGTCGGCCGCGCCGGCGGCGGTGCCGGTGTGGCGCCATCTAGCAGCATCCGCAGCGCGGCGAAGTCGGCCAGCTGCGGCGACCACAGGCCGATGCCCTCGACGTAGACCTGCAGCGGCGTCATGCGGCGAACCCGGCGCGGGCAAACGCGAGGCAGGCGTTGTTGCCGCCGAAGCCGAACGAGTTGCTCAGCGCCACCTCGACGCGCTGCTGCTCGTTGGCCCAGGCAAACTGCGGACCGCAGCCCGGGTCCGGCGTGTCGCCGCCGAGGTTGCCCGGCACGAAGCCGTGCTCGATCGCCTGCAGCGCGATGGCCGCCTCGATGATGCCGGCCGCGCCCAGCGTGTGGCCGGTATAGCCCTTGGTCGAGCTGGCTCGCGTGCGGGCGGGAAACATCCGCGCGAGCAGCGCCGCTTCCACCTCGTCGTTCTTCAGGCTGGCGGTGCCGTGCAGGTTGATGTAATCGACCTGCGCCGGCGCGAGGCCGGCGCGCGCCAGGGCATCGCGCAGCGCCAGCTCGGCGCCCAGTCCGTGCGGATGCGGGGTGGACATGTGATGCGCGTCGCTGGCCTCGCCGTAACCGAGCAGGCGCGGCGCCGCGGGCGCGGTTTCGATGCGCTCGAGCAGCGCGAAGCCGGCCGCCTCGCCGATCGAGATGCCGTCGCGCGCCGCATCGAACGGGCGGCACGGCGCGGCCGAGACCAGCTCCAGCGCGTTGAAGCCGAACAGCACGCTGTCGCACAGCGTGTCGACACCGCCCACCACCGCCGCGTCCACCAGCCCCAGCCGGATCATCCGCTCGGCGCTGGCGAACACCTTGGCGCCGGACGAGCAGGCGGTGGACACGGTCAGGCACGGGCCGGTGAGCGTCAGCGCGGCGGCGACGAAGGCGGCCAGCGAATGCGGCGCATGCAGTGCCGGCATCTGCAGGTCGGCGTCGGCGAAGCCGCCGTCGGCATCGAGCCGGCGATAGGCCGCCTCGGTGGCGCCGATGCTGGCGGTGGAGGTGCCCAGCAGCAGTGCCACGCGGTCGGCGCCGTAGCGTGCGCGCGCCGCGCGCACGCGGTCGAGAAAACCGTCCTGGTTCAGGCCGAGCCAGGCGAGGCGGTTGTTGCGGCATTCCCACGCCGCGTGGGCGGGCGGCAGCGGCGCATCCTCCAGCCCCGCCACGCGGCCGATCCAGCACGCCAGCGGCGCGCTGCTGAAGTCGTTCGGGCGCAGCCCGCTGCGGGCCTGGCGCAGCGCATCGAGTTGCGCCGCCAGGCCATGGCCGATGGCGGAGCTGGCGGTATACGCGGTCACCGCAAGTGGCGTCATCTGGTCGGGCATGGCGAGAGCCTAGCGGTCGGTTCGGGGCTTGCCTAGCCTGCGGCCGGCAGCTGCCATCGTGTTCGCGCTGGCATGAAGGTAGTGCGAGCATCACCCGGTCGGTCATCCACGCTGGCGGCGCGATGCCAGCATGCAGCAGCCGTGTGGCGGCTCTTGCTAAGCTCGCCCGGTTGAACCGACGAGCCAGACGATGAGCCAGCAAGCCGACCTTGCAGAAACCTTCCTGCGCGACCTGCAGCAGCGCATCTGCGCCGCGATCGAGCAGGCCGATGGCAGCGCGCGTTTCGCGCAGGATGCGTGGCAGCGCGAGGGTGGCGGCGGCGGACGCACCCGCGTGCTGCGCGACGGTGCGGTGTTCGAGCAGGCCGGGGTGAATTTCTCGCGCGTCAGCGGCACGCAGCTGCCGCCCAGCGCCACCGCGCACCGGCCGGAGCTGGCTGGCGGCAGTTTCGTCGCAACCGGTCTGTCGCTGGTGCTGCATCCGCGCAATCCGCACGTGCCCACCACCCACGCCAACGTGCGCTACTTCGAGGCGAGCAAGCCGGGGGTGGCGCCGGTATGGTGGTTCGGCGGCGGCTTCGACCTCACGCCGTTCTATCCGCGCGAAGAGGACGTGCGCCACTGGCATGCGACGGCACGCGAGCTGTGCGTGCCGTTCGGTGCGGACGTGTATGCCCGCTACAAGAAATGGTGCGACGAGTATTTTTATCTCAAGCACCGCGACGAGACGCGCGGCGTCGGCGGGCTGTTCTACGATGATTTGAATGAGGGCGGCTTCGAGCGCTGCTTCGCGCTGACCCGCGCGGTTGGCGAGGGCTTTCTGGATGCCTACCTGCCGATCGTCGCGCGTCGCAAGGACGCGCCCTACGGCGAGCGCGAGCGAGAGTTCCAGTTGTACCGGCGCGGCCGCTACGTGGAGTTCAACCTGGTCTACGACCGCGGCACGCTGTTCGGCCTGCAATCCGGCGGGCGCACCGAGTCGATCCTGATGAGCCTGCCGCCGCGGGTGCGCTTCGAGTACGCCTACACGCCCGAACCCGATTCGGTGGAGGCCCAGCTGGCCGCCTATCTGCAGCCGCGCGACTGGCTTTGAGTTGCGCGGCGGCGGCCGGCACGGCCCCGGCGCTTACGGCTGCGCGCCGCCGAACTTCACCACCGTGGCGCCTTTCACCGGACCGATCTGCGCGCTGTCGCTGACCTTCAGCACCACCTCGCGGCGAAACTCCAGCGTGCCCTGCACCACCGCGTGCGGGCCGATCACGATCAGCGGCTTGCGCTCGCTGCCCCAGTGGAACCAGCCGCCGGGCTTTTCCACCACGATGCCGCCCTCGACGCGCGAGTCGGCGCCGACGGTGATGTCGCCGTCCACCGTGCTGATGCCGCCGCCGACGTGCGCGGCGTTCAGCACGATGGCGCCGTTGACGTTGTCCAGCTTGCCGCCGACGTCAGCGCCTCGCGCCAGCCGGATGCTGCCGTTGACCGCGTTCACCGCGCCGCTCACGCGGCCGCCAGTGCCCAGCGTGATCGCCCCGTTGACCGTGCCCAGCTCGCTCGCCTGCGCCTTGTCGCCCAGCGTCACCGCGCCGTTGACGGTACTGGCCTTGTGCACCACCGCGCCGGCGTCGATATGCACGGCGCCATTGACGGTGCTGACGTCGCCCGCCTGCTGGCCGGCCGCCACGTGCACCGAGCCGTTGACCTTGTCGATATCGCCGTCGCGCGCCGCCGCCAGCAGCGGCAGTCCCAGCGCAAGCGTGGCCAGGATCAGAACTGTCGAAAGTCGGCGCATGGCAATCTCCGTGAGTGGTGGGTGTCGATTAGGATGCGCCGCGCCCGCGCAGGGTTGCCATGACCTGTGGCAGGGGCCGCATTTGACGCTGGCGGGGGTGGCGTTCACCATGCCCGCCTTGTCTCGTCCTGATGGTTATGTCCATGCACAAGCTCGTACTGATCCGCCACGGCCAATCGCAGTGGAACCTCGACAACCGCTTCAGCGGCTGGGCCGATATCGACCTCACGCCGCAGGGCGAGGTCGAGGCCACCGAGGCCGGTGCGCTGCTGAAGGCCGCGGGCCACGCGTTCGACGTGGCGCACACCTCGGTGCTCCGGCGTGCCGTGCGCACGCTGTGGGGCGTGCAGGAGGCGCTGGAGCAGATGTGGCTGCCGGTGCTCACCGACTGGCGCCTCAACGAGCGTCACTACGGCGCGCTGACCGGCCTCAACAAGGCCGAGGTGGCGGCGAAGTACGGCGACGCGCAGGTCAAGATCTGGCGCCGCAGCTACGACATTCCGCCGCCGCCGCTGTCGCGCGAGGCCAACGAGTCGGTGCACGACCCGCGCTACGCCAGCCTCGATCCGGCCGAGATCCCCGACACCGAATGCCTGAAGGACACCGTGGCGCGCGTGCTGCCGTACTGGCACGAGGTGCTGGCGCCGGCGATCCGCTCCGGCCAGCGCGTGTTGGTGGTCGCCCACGGCAATTCGCTGCGCGCGCTGGTGAAATACCTGGACGACATTTCCGACGAGGCGATCGTCGAGATGAACATCCCCAACGGCGTGCCGCTGGTGTACGAGTTCGACGAGCAGCTCAGGCCGCTGCGCCACCGCTACCTCGGCGACGCCGCCGAGATCGCGGCGAAGATGGCCGCGGTGGCGAACCAGGGCAAGGCGCCGTAGCGGCCGTGCCAGTCAGGGCACGATGCTGACGTCGATCTCGATCGGGTAGTCGGTCGTGTCGGTCAGCCGGGGTGGTGGCGGCAACGTCTGCGTTGCCAGCCAGCGCGCGAAGCAGTCGGCGAGCGGGGTGGCCGGCTGCGCCACGACGCGGCTGGGCGCGCCATCGGGCCGGATGTCGGCAACCACGGTGAACGGCGACTTGTCGGCCGGCGCATGGCTGGCGATGCAGGTTTTCAGGGCCGCGGTGACGGGACCATCGAGTTGGTGCCACAGAACCTTCTGATAGCCGGGGCCGGTGGGCCCCACTTCGACCAGCTTGCCGCGCAGCACGCGCGCGGCAAAGGTGTCGGTCGGGCGGGTGGATGGTGCGCCCAGCAGCAGGGCAAGCGAGAGGATGAACGACATGCGGAACTCCGGTAGCGGCTAACCTGCCGCACGGTATCAGTTCGTATGCACCCGCTCACGCCGCCCGGTGCGCCAGCGCCAGATAGTCCTCGCTCTGCATCTCGATCAGGCGCGACTCGGTGCGACCGAATTCGGCGCGCAGGAGCTCGCCGTCGTACAGCTCGGTGATCGGCGCGGCGGCGGAGAGCACCAGCTTGACCCGGTGGTCGTAGAACTCATCGACCAACTGCACGAATCGCCGGGCCGCGTCGTCGCTGTAGACGCTGAACTGCGGCACGTTGGAAATGATCACCGTGGGGCCGGCCTGGGCCAGCGCGATGTAGTCGGCGACCGCGCGCGGACCTTCGCACAGCGCGGCGAAGTCGAACCACAGAATGTGTTCGGCGCGCTTGTGGAAGGCGATCGCGCGGCCGTTGATCGGCAGCGTGCCGTCGAGCTCGATCGTGCCGCTGGCCTGGTGCGCGAAGATGCGCTCCAGCGCCCGGTGCGCCTCGGCGCCGGGCGGCGTGAGGTAGACCGGCGCCTGCGCCAGCGCGCGCAGCCGCCAGTCGTGGCTGGAGGCCAGCTCGCGCACGCGGCAGCGCTGCTCGATCAGCGCGATCGCCGGCAGGAAGCGGGCGCGCTGCAGGCCGCCCCGGTACAGGTCCGCCGGCGCGGTGTTGGCGGTGGTGACCAGGGTGACGCCGCGCGCGAACAGCGCGTCGAGCAGACCGGCGAGGATCATCGCGTCGCCGATGTCGTTGACCAGGAACTCGTCCAGGCACAGCACGCGGCAGCGCGCGGCGAGGCCGGCGGCCACTTCCGGCAGCGGGCTCTGCCGTTCGCCCAGCGCGCGCAGGCTGGCGTGTACCTCGCCCATGAAGCGGTGGTAATGCCGTCGCAGCGCGATGCCGTGCGGCAGGCTGGAGACGAACATATCCATCAGGAAGGTCTTGCCGCGGCCCACGCTGCCCCACAGATACAGCCCCTGCAGCGGCGCGGCGGGCTCACCGGCAAGCAGCGACTTCAGCCGTCCGAACAGGCGGCTGCCGTTGGCGGCAGGGACCGCGCACAGCGCCGCATGCAGGCGGTCGAACTCGGCCAGCAACGCCCGCTGCGCCGGGTCCGATTCCCAGCGGTGCGCGACGATGCCTTCCTGGTAGCGCGCACTGGGCGCGAGTGGCGGAGTGTCACTCATCGGGCGGAAGGTCTGGGTAGGGGCGACGGGTTGAAGGCGCGGCTCACGGTCGGCGCAGGGGTGGCAGCCAACCGCGCACGCCATGCTTGATCGCCCCGCGCAGATCCATCAGCCGGCGGTGGAAGAAGTGGCTGGTATCCGGCATGCGCACCAGTTCGGGCTGGCGTTCCAGCGTCTCGATCCAGTCGAACACCGCCTGCGGCTCGACCACCTCGTCGGCCTCGCCCTGCACGATCAGCCACGGACAGGCGGGCGCCACGATCGTCTCGAACGCCCAGCGCCGCACCGGCGGCGCGATGCTGACCAGCGCGTCGGCGTGCAGCCGCACGGCGTTGCGGATGCTCACGTAGCTGCCGAACGAGAAGCCGGCCAGCCACAGCGCATCGTGCGGGCGCACGCGGCGTACCCAGGCGACCACTGCGGCCAGATCGTCGCCCTCGCCGTTGCCATCGTCGTAGCCGCCGGTCGAGGCACCGGTGCCGCGGAAATTGAAGCGCACGGTATCCAACCCGGATTCGCGCAGCGCGCGCTCGGCCATCGTCACCACCTTGTTGTGCATGGTGCCGCCCTGCTGTGGGTGCGGGTGGCACAGCACCACCACGCCGGCGCGCGCGCCGGCGGGCTCGGCGATGTCGCTGATGGCTTCGAGCTTGCCGGCCGGCCCGCGCAGCATGAAACTGGCGCTCAGGTCGGGAAAGCTGGCGGGGTCGTCGGATAGCACGGTGGGATTCATGCGCACGATGATAACCGCCGGCCCGGCTTGCCGCCCGCGCCGCGGCCGCGGACCGGCGCGGTGAATCACCTGGCGCACGCGCTGCTGGCCGGCGACGACGACGCGCTGCGGCTGGGCGGCATGCTGGGCGATTTCGTGCACGGCGCCGCCGCGGCGCTGCCGCTGCCACCGCGCGTGGTCACCGGCATCCGCCTGCACCGCGCCATCGACGTGCATACCGACACCCACCCCGAGGTGCTGGCGGCCAAGGCGCGCCTGCCGCCGCCGTACCGGCGCTATGCCGGCATCCTGCTCGACATGTGGTTCGACCACTGCCTCGCGCGCGATTTTCCGCGCTGGCACGCGCAGCCGCTGCCGGCCTGGTCGGCGCAGCTGCGCGCCCTGCTGCAGCACCACGATGCGCTGCTGCCGCCCGCGCTGCGGCGCTTTCGCGACTACATGGATGCGCACCAGCTGCCGGCCGGCTATGCCGATCGCGCGGTGCTGGCGCAGGCGCTCGCCGGCATCGGCCAGCGCCTGCGCCGTGTCAATCCGCTGGCCTCGGCGCTGCCGGTGCTGCTGGCGCACGAGGCGGAGCTGCAGGGGCATTTCGAGGCTTTCTTTCCGCAGCTGCAGGTTTTTGCGCGCGAGTGGATCGCGGCGTGCGCCTCCTCTGCCCGCGAGGAATGACGGCAAACGAAAACGCCGCCCGGAGGCGGCGTGGGTGTGAATCGATGGGAGCTTGGCTTACTTGGCCTGGCTGACGATCCAGGTCACCGCGGCCTTGACCTGCGCATCGGTGAGCGCGGGGTTGCCGCCCTTGGGCGGCATGAAGTTGCCGTCCGGGCCGTGGTAGCCCTCGGTGGCATGCTTGATCAGGGTGTCGATGCCCTGCGCGATACGCGGTGCCCACATGGCCTGGTTGCCCAGCTTCGGCGCGCCGGCGATGCCGGCGGTGTGGCAGCTGGTGCACAGCTGGTCGTAGATGGTCTTGCCGTCGGTGGTGCCGCCATAGGCGACCTGCGAAGCAGCGGCCTTGGCTGCGGCGGCCGCGGCCGCCTGCATCGCCGCCATGCCGGTGTTGCCGGCGTAGACGGCGCCGGTCGGCGCGATCCGCTCGGCCACCTGCGCTGCCTGGTTCGGATTGGTTTCCTTCGGCTCGTGCCGGTAGATCAGCAGCGCCAGAAAGATCAGCAGCAGGGTCAGCGCGATCAAGCCGCCGATCATCACGGAAAACTGGCGGATGACGCTCTGGTCGGATTTGCTTATGGAACCGCTCACGCACGTACTCCTGTCAGGGGGCGGGCCGGGCAGCCGTGAGGGCTGCGCCGATCTGCCTGGTTGGCCTGTGTTCTGTGGCACCGCTCCGGCACTCCCAGGTCGGCCTGGGTGGCCGCACCTGCCGGATCGCGGCCGTTGTGTCATGTGGCGCTGCAGCTTTCGGACGGGAGCAGGCAGGCGACCAGACGCGGATTATAAGCGAAGCACACGACAAGTTTCAGGCTTCGTGCCTGGCGCGACGGCTGGCGTGGTCCGCGCAGCGGACACTGCCATGGCTCACCAACCCTGCCATCGGTCATGCCCCACCCCTGTCAACTGGCATTGTTCAAGTTCGTTCGTCTGCCCCTATGCTTTGACCCAGCAGGAGCCCTTTCGGGCCGCTGGGTGTCCAGGCGGTTCGGGATCGGGCATGACCCGACCATCTCCCGACACATCCGTTACGCATGCTGCGGGATCGAATGCAGGCCCGCAGCGCCGCACAGTTCAGGAGTTTCACCATGTCGCGTTTTTGGAAGATCGCGTTGATCGTGCTTGCCGTGATCGTGGTGGCCGCGGTCGGCTTTCGGCTGCTGCACAAGCCGGGCGGCTCGGCCGCGTCGGCCGCGGGTAAGGAAGGCGGTGATGCCACCCCGGTGCCGGTTACCGTGGTGCCGGTGGTGCGGCAGAACGTGCCGGTCTACCTCACCGCGCTGGGCACGGTGCAGGCGCTCAACACGATCACCGTCAACCCGCAGGTGGCCGGCCTGCTGCTGAGCCTGAATTTCACCGAGGGCCAGCCGGTGAAGAAGGGCGAGGTGCTGGCGCAGATCGATCCGCGCACGTTCCAGGCCAGCTACGACCAGGCGCTGGGCAAGCGCAGCCAGGACGAGGCGCTGCTGGCCACGGCGCGCAGCAACTACGACCGCTCGCAGGACCCCAAGTACAGCCAGTACGTGGCGAAGATCGACCAGGTCACGCAGAAGAACACCGTCACCCAGTACCAGGCGGCGGTGGCGGCCGACGACGCGGCCATCCGCGACGCCAAGGTGCAGCTCGACTACACCCAGATCCACTCGCCGATCGACGGCCTGGCCGGTATCCGCGGCGTCGATCCGGGCAACGTGGTGAGCACCGGCACCGCCATCGTCACGCTGACCCAGCTGCATCCGATCTACGTGATGTTCAGCCTGCCCGAGCAGAACCTCGACCTGGTGCGCAAGGCGGCGCTCGGCGCCACGCCGCTGCAGGTCACCGCGCTCGACCGGGTCGACGCGCATGCCATCGCCAGCGACGGCGTGCTGAAGGTGATCGACAACCAGATCGACGCCACCACCGGCACGTTCCGGCTGAAGTCGCAGTTTCCGAACAGCAAGAACGAGCTGTGGCCGGGGCAGTTCGTCAACGTGCGGCTGCTGGTCAACACCGTCGACGGCGGTCTGGTGATTCCGGCGCAGGCGGTGCAGCGCGGCCCGGACGGCGACTACGTGTACCAGGTGCAGGCCGACAGCACGGTCAAGATGCAGCCGGTGCTGGTGGCCGGCGAGGTGGGCGACAGCCACGTGATGATCAGCAGCGGCCTCAAGGTCGGCGAGCAGGTGGTGACCGAGGGCCAGTTCCGGCTCAAGCCGGGCAGCAAGGTCAACGCGCTCAAGCCGGGCCAGGTGCCGGCCGCACCCACCGCGGCGCAGCTGGACAAGGCGAAGAAGGACAGCAAGGGCGGCAACATGCGCCACCACTGATGGCACAGCGCGCTGCGCGCATGACCCCGTCCGCCACCGTCCGGCCATGATCGCGGCGGCGGCCGCACCAACACGTTACGGATAGCCATGGGATTCTCGACGCTCTTCATTCGCCGGCCGATCGCCACCTCGCTGCTGATGGTGGCGGTGCTGCTGCTTGGCATCCTCGGCTTCCGCCAGCTGCCGGTGTCGGCGCTGCCGGAGATCGAGGCGCCCAGCCTGGTGGTGACCACGCAGTATCCGGGCGCCAGCGCCACCACCATGGCGTCGCTGATCACCACGCCGCTGGAGCGCAACCTGGGGCAGATCTCCGGCCTGACCATGATGAGCTCGGATTCCTCCGCCGGGCTGTCCACCATCGTGCTGCAGTTCGGGATGGACCGCGACATCGACATCGCCGCGCAGGACGTGCAGGCCGCGATCAACCAGGCCAAGGGCACGCTGCCCGGTAACCTGCCGTATCCGCCGGTGTACAACCGCGTCAATCCGGCCGATGCGCCGATCCTCACGCTGTCGCTGCAGTCGAACAGCCGCCCGCTGCGCGACGTCAACGACCTGGCCGACTCGATCCTGGCGCAGAAGCTGTCGCAGGTGCAGGGCGTGGGGCTGGTGTCGATCGCCGGCAACGTGCGCCCGGCTGTGCGCGTGCAGGTGAACCCGGCGCAGCTGGCCAACCTCGGCCTGACCATGGAGGACGTGCGCAGCGCGCTGACCCAGGCCAACGTCAACGCGCCCAAGGGCACCCTGAACGGCAAGACGCAGAGCTACTCGATCGGCACCAACGACCAGCTCACCGACGCGGCCGAATACAAGAACACCATCATCAGCTACAAGAACAACGCGCCGGTGCGGCTCAAGGACGTCGCCAGCGTGGTCGACGGCGTGGAGAACGACCAGCTCGCCGCATGGGCCAACGGCAAACCGGCGGTGCTGCTGGACATCCGCCGCCAGCCCGGCGCCAACATCGTGCAGACGGTGCAGCAGATCCGCGCGATCCTGCCGGAACTGCGCAGCGCGCTGCCGGCCGACGTGCATCTGGACGTGTTCGCCGATCGCACGGTGACCATCCGCGCCTCGGTGCATGACGTGGAGTTCACCCTGATCCTCACCGTGTTCCTGGTGGTCGGCGTGATCTTCGTGTTCCTGCGCCGGTTGTGGGCCACGGTGATTCCGTCGGTGGCGGTGCCGCTGTCGCTGCTGGGCACGTTCGGGGTCATGTCGTTCACCGGCATGTCGCTGGACAACCTGTCGCTGATGGCGCTGACCGTGGCCACCGGCTTCGTGGTCGACGATGCGATCGTGATGATCGAGAACATCGTGCGCTACATCGAGCAGGGCAAGAGCGGCCCTGAGGCGGCCGAGATCGGCGCCAAGGAAATCGGCTTCACCGTGCTGTCGCTGACGGTGTCGCTGGTGGCGGTGTTCCTGCCGCTGCTGCTGATGCCCGGGGTCACCGGCCGGCTGTTCCACGAATTCGCCTGGGTGCTGACGATCGCGGTGAGCATCTCGATGCTGGTGTCGCTGACGCTCACCCCGATGATGTGCGCCTACCTGCTCAAGCCCGACCAACTACCCGAGGGCGACGATGCGCACGAGCGCCACGCCGCTGCTGGCCGGCGCACCGTGTGGTCGCGTATCGTCGGCGCCTACGAGCGTTCGCTCGACTGGGTGCTCGATCATCGGCGGCTGACCATGCTGGTGGCGGCGATCAGCGTGGCGGTGACGGTGTTCCTGTACATCGCCATTCCCAAGAGCCTGCTGCCCGAGCAGGACACCGGGCTGATCACCGGCGTGGTGCAGGCAGACGACAACATCGCGTTTCCGCAGATGGAGCGGCGCACCCAGGCGGTGGCCGACGCGCTGCGCAAGGACCCGGCGGTGGCCGGCGTGGCCGCGTTCATCGGCGCGGGCACGATCAACCCCACGCTCAACCAGGGCCAGCTCAGCATCGTGCTGAAGGAGCGCAGCCAGCGCGACGGCCTGGACAAGCTGCTGCCGCGGCTGCAGCGCGAGGTGGCCGACATCCCCGGCGTGGCGCTGTACCTGAAGCCAGTGCAGGACGTGACGCTGGACAGCACGGTCTCGGCCACCGAATACCAGTACTCGCTGTCCGAGGTGAATGCCACCGAGCTGGCCGGCTACGCCGCGCAGATGACCCAGGCGATGCGCCAGCGGCCGGAGCTGGCTGACGTCGACAACAACCTCGCCGACAACGGCAATGCGCTCAAGCTCACCATCGACCGCGAAAAGGCCAGTCGCCTCGGCGTGCCGGTGCAGACCATCGACGACACGCTGTACGACGCCTTCGGCCAGCGCCAGATCTCCACCATCTTCACCCAGCTCAACCAGTACCGGGTGGTGCTGGAGGTGGCGCCGGAGTTTCGCAACAGCAACGATTTGCTGACCAAGCTGACCGTGCGCGGCAATGGCAACGGCGCGCTCACCGGCAGCAACGCGACCAGCTTCGGCCAGGTCAAGTCGAGCAACTCGGCCACCCCCTCGGGCATCGGCAACACCGGCAACGTGGGCTTCCAGATCGGCGCCGGCGGCACCATTCCGCTGTCCTCGCTGGCCAGCGCCCAGATCACCAGCGCGCCGCTGGTGATCAGCCACCAGCAGCAGCTGCCGGCGGTGACGCTGTCGTTCAACGTGGCGCCGGGCTACTCGCTGTCCGACGCGGTATCGGCGATCCACCAGATCGAGGCGCAGCTGAAGTTTCCGCCGCAGGTGCGCGGCGAGTTCGTCGGCAAGGCGGCCGAGTTCACCTCCTCGCTTGGCGACGAAGTGCTGTTGCTGCTGGCCGCGATCGTGGTGATCTACATCGTGCTGGGCGTGCTGTACGAGAGCTACATCCACCCGCTGACGATCATCTCCACGCTGCCGCCGGCCGGCGTCGGCGCGCTGCTGGCGCTGATCATCTGCGGCATGAGCCTGTCGGTGGACGGCATCGTCGGCATCGTGCTGCTGATCGGCATCGTCAAGAAGAACGCGATCATGATGATCGACTTCGCGATCGAGGCGCGGCGCAACGGCATGAATGCGCGCGACGCGATCCGCCGCGCCTGCCTGCTGCGCTTTCGCCCGATCATGATGACCACCGCCGCGGCGATGCTGGGTGCGCTGCCGCTGGCGCTGGGCAACGGCATCGGCTCGGAGCTGCGCCGCCCGTTGGGCGTGGCGATCGTCGGCGGCCTGCTGCTGTCGCAGCTGGTGACGCTGTACACCACGCCGGTGATCTACCTGTACATGGAGCGGTTCTCCGACTGGCTGCGGCTGCGCCGCGAGCAGCGCGCGCTGAGAGTGGCCCATCACAGCGCTGGATGATGTCCCTGGCAGTGGGAGCGACTTCAGTCGCGATGCTTTTGCTCTGATGCTGCATCGAAGCAAAGGCATCGCGACTGAAGTCGCTCCCACTGCTGAAGCTGCTCCCACAAGGTGGTATGCGGATCAACCATTTTGCGGGTCACGCGTTGAGGGTGGGATGATGCATGCACGCCCTGCCCGGCATGTCGCCGACAGCCATCCGGTCACGCCCCGCCCATGAACCTCTCCGGCCTTTTCATCCGCCGTCCGATCGGCACCTCGCTGCTGGCGATCGGGCTGCTGGTGGCTGGCACCATCAGCTATTTCCTGCTCGGCGTGGCGGCGCTGCCGAACCTGCAGTTCCCGGCGATCTTCGTGCAGGCCAGCGAGGCCGGCGCCGATGCCAGCACCATGGCCGCCACGGTGGCCGCCCCGCTGGAGCGGCACCTGGGCCAGGTGCCGGGCATCGACACGATGCGCTCGTCCAGCTCCGAGGGCAGCACGTTCGTGTTCATGCTGTTCCAGAACGGCACCAACCTCGACGCCGCCGCGCGCGCGGTGCAGGCGGCGATCAACGCGGCGGCGCCGGACCTGCCCGCCGGCCTCAACGGCACGCCCAGCTACCAGAAGGCCAACCCCAACGACGACCCGGTGATCGCGTTCGCGCTGACCTCGGACACGCAGTCGGCGGCCGACCTCTACAACGTGGCCGACAGCCTGCTGGCGCAGCGGTTGCGGCAGCTGCCGGGGGTGTCGTCGGTGGAGATCGCCGGCGCTGCCACGCCGGCGATCCGCGTCGACGTGAACCTGCGCGCGCTGAACGCGCTGGGGCTGTCGCCCGATCAGCTGCGCAACGCGCTGACCGCGGCCAACGTCACCTCGCCGGAGGGCTCGCTGTCGGACGGCAAGACCACCATGACGATCAGCGCCACCACCCAGCTGAACACCGCCGCGCAGTTCGCCCGGCTGGTGATCGCCAGCCACAACGGCACGCCGGTACGGCTGGACGAGGTGGCGCACGTCTACGCCGGCCAGCAGGACGCGTACCAGGCGGCCTGGTTCCGCGGCAAGCCGGCGGTGCTGATGTACGTCTACAGGAAGGCCGACGCCAACGTGATCGCCACGGTCGACCGGGTGCGCGCGCAGCTGCCGGTGCTGCGCACCTTCCTGCAGCCGGGTACCGAGGTGACGCCGTTCTTCGACGGCACGCCGACCATCCGCGCCTCGCTGCACGAGGTGCAGGTGTCGCTGCTGATCTCGCTGGCGATGGTGATCCTGACGATGGCGCTGTTCCTGCGCCGGCTGGCGCCGACCCTGATCGCCGCGGTGACGGTGCCGCTGGCGCTGGCCGGCGCGTTCGTGGTGATGTACGTGCTCGGCTACACGCTCAACAACCTCACCCTGCTGGCGCTGGTGATCGCGATCGGCTTCGTGGTGGACGACGCCATCGTGGTGATCGAGAACATCATCCGCCACATCGATCAGGGCATGACGCGCATGCAGGCCACGCTGGCCGGCGCGCAGGAGATCGGCTTCACCATCGTCTCGATCACCGCCTCGCTGGTGGCGGTGTTCATCCCGCTGCTGTTCGCCGGCGGCATCACCGGCATGTTCATGCACGAGTTTGCGATCACCCTGGTGGCGGCGATCGTGGTGTCGGCGGCGGTCTCGCTGACGCTGACGCCAGCGCTGTGCGGCCGCTTCCTGAGCGGGCATGCGGCGCCGCCGTCGCGACCGCCGTCGCGGCTCAGCCGGGCGCTGGACGGCTTCCACGCACGCATGCTGCGCGTCTACACGCGGGCGCTGGATTTCTCGCTGCGCCACGTGCTGCTGCTGTCGCTGACGCCGCTGCTGCTGATCGTGGCCACTTTCTTTCTGCTCGGCGTGGTCAAGACTGGGCTGTTTCCGCCGCAGGACACCGGCCTGATCTGGGGCCGCGCCAGCTCCAGCGCCACCGTCTCGTTCGCCGAGAGCGAGCACCGCATGCAGCGACTCACCGCGATGCTGATGGCCGATCCGGACGTGGCCACCGTCGGCTCGCGCCTGGGCAGCAGCCGCCAGGGCACCAGCGGCTCGTTCAACATCGACCTGAAGACCCGCGCGCAGGGCCGCACCGACGACACCTTCGCGGTGCTGGCGCGGCTGAGCGCCAAGGCCGACCAGTACCCCGACCTCAACCTGCGCCTGCGCCCGCTGCAGGATCTGCCCAGCGGCGGCGGGGGCGGCACCAGCCAGGGCGCGCAGTACCAGGTGTCGCTGCAGGGCAACGACTCGGCCGCGTTGCAAAAGTGGCTGCCCCGGCTGCAGGCGCAGCTGGCGAAGAACCCGATGCTGCGCGACGTCGGCACCGATGTCGACGAGGCCGGCCTGCGCCAGAACATCGTGATCGACCGTGATAAGGCCGCGCGGCTGGGCGTGTCGGTCGGCGCGGTGGACGGCGCGCTGTACGACGCCTTCGGCCAGCGCCAGGTGTCGACCATCTACTCCGACATCAACCAGTACAAGGTGGTGATCAACGCGCTGCCCAGCCAGACCGCCACCACCGACGCGATCAGCCAGCTCTACGTGTCATCCAGCAGCGGCAGGATGATCCCGATCACCGCCTTCGCGCACCAGGTGCCGGGGCTGGCGCCCTCGCAGATCCGCCACTGGAACCAGTACACCACGATGGATCTGAGCTTCAACCTGGCGCCCGGCGTGAGCATGGGCCAGGCGCTGGCGATCATCCAGAGCACGGTCGACAACATGCGCATGCCCGGCGACATCAAGCTCAACGTGGGCGCCGATTTCCGCCGCTTCCAGCAGTCGCAGAGCGGCATGCTGTGGCTGGTGCTGGCGGCGGTGCTTACCGTCTACATCGTGCTCGGCATGCTGTACGAGAACCTGATCCATCCGGTCACCATCCTGTCCACCCTGCCGGCGGCCGGCGTCGGCGCGCTGCTGGCGCTGTGGCTGACCGGCACCGAGCTGTCGGTGGTGGCGCAGATCGCGCTGGTGCTGCTGATCGGCATCGTCAAGAAAAACGCGATCATGATGATCGACTTCGCGCTGGTGGCCGAGCGCGAGCACGGCAGGACGCCGCTGCACGCCGCGCGTGAGGCGTGCATCGTGCGCTTCCGGCCGATCATGATGACCACCATGGTGGCGATCCTCGCCGCGCTGCCGCTGGCGATCGGCCTGGGCGAAGGCTCCGAGCTGCGCCGGCCGCTCGGCATCGCGCTGATCGGCGGCCTGCTGATCTCGCAGACCTTGACCCTGCTCAGCACCCCGGCGCTGTACGTGGTGTTCTCCTGCCTCGCCGCGCGGCGCAAGGCGTGGAGTGCGCGGCGGCGCGAGCGGCGCGCCGGCCGCGCGCTCCGACCGGCCCGACCGGCCCGACCGGCCAGCGCGGGCTAGCGTCGGCGTCCGTGCTCGATTTTCATCTGGGCGGCTAAACGATGGAGATGCGCGGTGCCGGCAGCGCCTCGCTGGCCGGTTGCCTCGGCGAAGCACCGGTAACCAGTCGCCAATGTTAGAGACACGTCGCTGGTTTGCTGCCAGTCACTGCGGTAGCTATGGTGTAGCTATTCACCATCAGGGCACGGCGTCGATAGCTCATGTGCGTCAGGCCGGAGACGTCTGGCAGACGCACTCGTTGGTGTTTTGATCAACGACAGCCTGGTGCCGCCGGCACGGAATCAGAGGCAATTGCACCAAATCCACGCATTGTCCATCATGGTGCAATGACTGAGACGAGCTGGCGCGAGTGGGCGGGGCAGATGGCGACCGGGGTGGCGCTGGTCGATCCGCAGCTGCGCCTGCGCTGGATCAATCCGGCGCTGGCGGAATGGCTGGAGCTGGGTCCGCGCAGTGCGGTGGGGCAGCCGCTGGCGCTGCTGCTGCAGGAGCCGGAAGGGCAGGCACTGGCGGCGCGGGCGCTCGCGCAGAAACGCTCGCTGCAGTGGCGCGGCGGCACCTTGCACACCGCCGCCGGTCACGAAACCACGGTGGACATTGCGCTGCAGCCGTTCGAGGACGGCCTGCTGCTGGAGGTGCATGCACTGGCCGAGCCGCCTTCGGCAAGCTCGCCATTGTCGGCCACCTTGCGCGGCTTTGCGCATGAGGTGAAGAACCCGCTGGCCGGGCTGCGTGGCGCCGCGCAACTGCTGCAGCGGCGGGTCGGCAGCGACGAGTTGCAGGCGCTGGCGGGCCTGATCATTGGCGAGGCCGACCGGCTCGATGCGCTGGCCAACCGGTTGCTGCATCACGACGGCGCGCCGCGGCTGGTACCGGTGAATATCCACCACCTGCTGCAGCGGCTTGGCGAGCTGTTGCAGGCCGAGCCGGCGCCGCTGCAGCTGCGTCACGACTACGACCCGAGCGTGCCGGATCTGCTCGGTGATGCCGATCGGCTGCAGCAGGTGCTGCTGAATCTGGCCCGCAACGCGCGCGAGGCCGGCGCCGCCACGCTCACCCTGCGCACGCGCGTCGAGCATGGCCTGCGGCTGGGCGAGCGCAGCCTGCGCATGGCCTTGCGGGTGGACGTGATCGACGACGGCCATGGGGTGCCGGCCGCACTGCGCGACACGTTGTTTCAGCCGCTGGTATCGGGCCGTGCCGACGGCAGCGGGCTGGGGCTGGCGCTGTCGCGCGAAATCGCGCGCGAGCACGGCGGCGAATTGCGCTGCGCCAGCCGGCCCGGCGAGACGGTGTTCACGCTGTACCTGCCGCTGGAGCGCGGACATGACTGAACCAAATATCGATCGCATGGAAGAGGGTGGGAGCGACTTCAGTCGCGATGCTCCTGTTTTGATCCGATCCGAGTGCAACCGCATCGCGACTGAAGTCGCTCCCACAGTAAGCGCGAAGCAACCGGGACAGCCTCATGGTTGAAGAAATCTGGCTCGTCGACGACGACCGCGGCGTGCGCTATGTGCTGGCCGAGGCGCTGCGCGACGCCGGCCTGGCGGTGCGCGAGTTCAGCGAGGTGGCCAGCGTGCGGGCGGCGCTGCAGGAGGCGCGCCCGGCGCTGCTGCTGACCGACGTACGCATGCCCGGCGAGGATGGCCTGGGCCTGCTCGGCGAGCTGCAGGCGCAGGGCATCGGCCCGGTGATCGTGATGAGCGCGTACACCGATGTCGCCACCACCGCGGCGGCATATCGCGCCGGTGCGGTGGACTATCTGGCCAAGCCGTTCGACCTGGATCAGGCGGTGACGGCGGTGCAACGCGCGCTGGCTGACGTGCCCGCGCGCCACGCACCCGCCATCGAGGTGGCGTTGCCCAGCCACGCGCTGCTGGGCGACAGCGCGCCGATGCGCGAGGTGTTCCGGCTGATCGGCCGCGTCGCCGCCAGCGATCTCAATGTGCTGATCACTGGCGAAACCGGCACCGGCAAGGAGCTGGTGGCGCGCGCCCTGCACGACGAAAGCGCGCGCCGCGGCAAACCCTTCGTGGCGCTGAACACGGCGGCGATCCCCAGCGAGCTGCTGGAGAGCGAGCTGTTCGGCCATGAGGCCGGCGCGTTCACCGGCGCCGTGCGCCGCGTCGCCGGCCGCTTCGAGCAGGCCGAGGGCGGCACGCTGTTTCTGGACGAGATCGGCGACATGCCGCTGGCGCTGCAGACGCGGCTGCTGCGGGTGCTGGCCGGCGGCGAGTTCTACCGCGTCGGCGGGCGCGAGCTGATCCGCGGCAACGTGCGCATCGTCGCCGCCACCCATCAGGATCTGGCCACCCGCGTCGCGGCGGGACAGTTCCGCGCCGACCTGATGCACAGGCTCGACGTGGTGCGCATCGAACTGCCGTCGCTGCGTACCCGGCGCAGCGACATCCCGCTGCTGGCGCAACATTTTCTGGCGGCGGCCGCGCAGCAGCTGAAGCTCGCGCCCAAGCGCTTTTCGCGCGCGGCACTGAAGCTGGTGGCCCAGCGCGACTATCCCGGCAACGTGCGCGAACTGGAAAACCTGTGCCGGCGACTGGCGGTGATCGCCGCGGGGTCGGAGATCTTGCCCGGCGATCTCGGCGCCAGCGCGAAGGTCGCCAGCGGCGGCGAGTGGACCGACGCGCTGCGCGATTGGGCCGTGACGGCGCTGGCCGACGGCGAGGCCGATATCCATGCGCGTGCCCGCGAGGCACTCGATCAGACCCTGTTGCAGGCGGCGCTGCTGGCGCATGAAGGCCACCGGCAGAATGCGGCGCAGGCGCTCGGCGTGGGGCGCAACACGCTCACCCGCAAGCTGGGGGCATCGCGCTCGCGGCGGCATTGATGCGGTGATGATGGTGTGGACCGCGACCATTTGCGGCAGCGGCGCCCCATGCCTTCCGACACGGTGGGGACTTAAGGCACATACGCCGGGGCGCGACAACGGGCATAAAGCCGGCATGATCGAAACCTGCATCGCTGCTATTGCCAGCCCGCCGGCGAGTGGACGCCTGTCCGCGCATGGCGGTGCGCCGCTATGCTTGGCCGCCACGGAAGCCCCATGAACATTTTCGCCCCCCTGATCCGCCGCCCGGCCGGCGCCTCGCTGCTGGCGCTGGGCCTGACCCTGGCGGGCATCTGCGCCTACCTGCTGCTCGGCGTGGCGGCGCTGCCGTCGCTGGATTTTCCCGGCGTGTACGTGGTGGCGGAGCAGCCCGGCGCCAGCGCGCAGACCATGGCCAACACCGTGCTGGCGCCGCTGGAGCGGCATCTGGGGCAGATTCCCGGCGTCGACGAGATGTACGGCAATGCCACCGAAGGTTCGGCCTCGGTGATGGTGCGCTTCCATTTCGGGCGCACCTCCGACGGCGCTGCGCGCGACGTGCAGGCGGCGATCAACGCGGCCGCGGTGGATCTGCCGCCGGGCCTGCCGGCGCCGCCGGCGTTCTTCAAGTTCGACACCTCGCAGATCCCGATCCTGTTCATCACGCTGACCTCGACCGGGCTGCCGCAGGACAAGCTGTTCGACCTGGCCGACACCCTGCTGAAACCGGCGGTGGCGCAGATCAGCGGCGTGGCGCAGGTGGAGGTGTTCGGCGGCACGCCGCACGCGGTGCGGATCGACCTGGACAACAACGCGCTGGCGGCCAAGGGGCTCACCGCCAACGACGTGGCCAACGCGCTGCGTGCGGCCAACGTCACCTCGCCGCTGGGTACGCTGAGCGACGGCCACACGCAGATGACGGTGACCGCCAACGACGGCCTGCAGCGTCCGGAGGAGTTCGCCCGGCTGCTGATCGCGGTGAAAAACGGCACGCCGGTGCGGCTGTCCGACGTGGCCCGCGTCTACAGCGGCCAGCAGGACAAATATCAGGCGGCGTGGTTTTCCAGCATCGGCAGCGGCACCGCGCGCACGGTCGGGCTGCAGATCACCAAGCGGCCGGAGGCCAACGCGGTGGCCACGGTGGAGGCGATTCGCGCCCGTCTGCCGCAGCTGCGCGCATCGTTGCCGTCGAACGTCAGTATCACGCCGGTGTTCGATCTCACCCAGACCACCAAGTCGGCGCTGCACGAGGTCAAGGTGGCGCTGTTGATCTCGATTGCGATGGTGGTGCTGGTGATGCTGGTGTTCCTGCGCCGGCTGCGGCCCACGCTGATCGCCATGCTCAGCGTGCCGCTGTCGCTGGCCGGCGCGTTCGTGGTGATGTGGACGCTCGGCTATACGCTCAACACGCTGTCGCTGGTGGCGCTGGTGCTGTGCATCGGCTTCGTGGTGGACGACGCCATCGTGGTGATCGAGAACATCGTGCGCCACATGGAGCGCGGCGAGACGCCGATGCAGGCGGCGATGAGCGGCGTCGGCGAGATCGGCTTCACGGTGGTCTCGATCACGCTGTCGCTGGTGGCGGTATTCGCGCCGCTGCTGTTCGGCAACAACATGCTGGTGATGCTGCTGCGCGAGTTTTCGGTGACGCTGACCGCCGCGGTGGTGATCTCGGCGATCGTCTCGCTCACGCTCACGCCGGCGCTGTGCGCGCATTTTCTCAAGCACGAGGCCGCGCGCGTCACGCCGCCCGGCCGCCTTGAGCTGGCGGTGGAACGCTTCGACCGCGGCCTGCAGCGCCGCTACGAGCGCGCGCTGGACTGGGCCATGCGTCATCGGCGGATCATGCGCTGGCAGCCGCTGACCCTGCTGATCCTCACCGGCGTGCTGGCCTTCGCGGTGGCCAAGACCGCCGGCGGCAGCTTCATGCCGGAAGAGGACACCGGTCAGCTCGAGCTCAGCATCCGCGCCGATGCCAACATCTCGCCGACCCTGCTGGCCACGCGCACGCAGCAGGTGATCAGGATCATGCACGCCGACCCGGCGGTGCTCGACATGCTCACCATGCTCGGCGGCATGGGCGGTGGCGGCGGCGCGGTGGGCAACAGCGCGCGCATGTTCGTCGACCTCAAGCCGCGCGGCAGCGGCCCGGGCGAGCGGCCGCAGGACATCAAGCAGATCATTCGCCGGCTGGCGAAAATCTACGACGCGCTGCCCGACGTGCAGGTGTCGATCAGTCCGGTGCAGTTTCTCGGCGGCGGCGGCAGCGGCGACGCCGGCGGCCAGTACGAATTCCAGCTGATCAGCAGCACCGGCGGCAACCTGCAGCCGTGGGCGCTGAAGATGGTGCGGCAGATGCGCACGATCAAGGAGTTCCGCGACGTCGGCAGCGACTTCGACCTGGTCGGCAAGCAGCAGCAGGTGCAGGTCGATCGCGCCGCCGCCGCCCGCCTGCACGTCAGCATGGGCGCCATCGACACCGCGCTGTTCAGCTCGTTCGGCCAGCGCCAGGTGTCGCAGATCTACTCCGACATCAATCAGTACTGGGTGGTGCTGACCGCCAACCCGGCGCAGAGCGTGAGCCCGCAGGCGCTGCTGAATGTGCGCGTGCGCAGCGATCTGGGCAAGATGATTCCGCTGTCCGCGCTGGCGCAGATCAAACCGGGCATGAGCCCGATCCGCATTCGCCATCACAACCAGATGGAAGCGGCCACACTCACCTACAACCTGGCCAAGGGCGTGGCGCAGAATCGCGGCATCGCGCTGGTCAAGCAGGCCGCCTACGCGGTGGGGCTGCCAGCCGGCGTCAAGGTCGAGTTCACCGGCGACAACCAGCGCCTGCAGCAGGCGCAGTCCAACGGCATGATCCTGCTGCTCGGCTCGATCATCGCGATGTACATCGTGCTGGGCATCCTCTACGAAAGCCTCGGCCACCCGCTGACCATCCTGTCCACGCTGCCGGCCGCCGGCGCCGGCGCGTTCCTCGCCATGCTGGTGACGCAGACGCAGATCTCGCTGATGGCGATCATCGCGATCCTGATGCTGATCGGCATCGTCAAGAAGAACGCGATTTTGATGGTCGACTTCGCGCTGGTCGGCGAGCGCGAGCGCGGCCTGTCCGCGCCCGACGCGATCCGCGAGGCGGCGCTGGTGCGCTTCCGCCCGATCACCATGACCACACTGGTGGCGATGGGCGCGGCGCTGCCGCTGGCGATCGGCTTCGGCATCGGCTCGGAAATGCGCCAACCGCTCGGCATCGCCATCGTCGGCGGCCTGCTGGTGTCGCAGCTGCTGACCCTGCTGAGCACCCCGGCGATCTACCTGTGGAACCACGACCGCAAGATCCGCAAGGCCGGCCGCATCGAACGCCGCGCCGCACGCAAGGCCGCCAAGGCGGAGAAAAAGCGGCTCAAAGCGCTGGGCAAGCCGCAGCCGGCGATCTGATCCGGCATTCACGTGCAGGCGTGTGATCGGCTGGGCATCGGGCAGAGCGGCAGAATTGCTCTTGCACGACTTGCCATGTCGCGAGCATGAATTTGACGACGGCATTGCCCGGGTCGACTGGGGCAACATGTCTGGGCATCATTAAATTATGCTAAATTATCCTAGAAAAGATAATTTATGAAAACCTACTAAAGGCGCATAAAAGCATGCTCCATTTCCCTCGGACTGAGCTGGCGCGCCAGCTTGCGCGGGCCTTGCAGGGCAAGGATATTTTCGGCGACGCGCACAACGGCTTGTTTCTTGCTGCCCCGCGCCGCACCGGCAAGTCCACGTTTTTGCAATCCGATCTGAAGCCTGAGCTGGAGCGTCAGGGGATGATCGTGGTGTATGTGGATCTCTGGTCCGATCAGCGTCGTGATCCGGGCAGCCTCATCGCGGATGCCGTGGGCCGTGCACTCCAGCCGCATCTTGGGTTGGTGGCCAGAGCCGCCAAGGCGTCCGGGCTGGAGAGCGTCAATGTTGCCGGCGCGCTGAAGATTGACGTCAGCAGGATTGGCCGCGCGGACGGCACCACCCTGCCGGATGCATTGCGCGCCCTGCATGACGCGGCGAAGGTGCCGGTGGCCTTGCTGATTGACGAAGCGCAGCACGCGCTGGTCAGTGAGGCGGGTGAAGCGGTCATGGCGGCCCTCAAATCCGCGCGCGACCAGCTCAATGCGCCGGGCAAGGTCAACCTGATGCTGGTGATGTCCGGCTCCGATCGGGACAAGTTGCTGCGCCTGGTGCATACCAACGGTGCGCCGTTCTACGGCTCGCAGATCCAGCGCATGCCGGAGCTTGGTGAGGACTTCATCGACCATATCGCCAGGCTGGTCGAAGCACAGCGGCCGGATCTGCGTCCTGTCGATGCACCGATGCTTGCCGAGGCCTTTCGTCAATTCGGCCAGCGGCCACAGTTTTTCATGGAGGCGCTGGGGCAAGCCTTGAGTCCACTCTCCGGCACGGCCGGACGCTTTGAACCGGCGGTACTCGGGGCCGCCAACCAGCGGCAGCGCGATGACGAAGCGCAGATGGAATCCGACTTCATCGGCCTCAAGCCACTTGAACGCGCCGTGCTGTGGCGGTTGCTGGAACAGTCGCAGCGCTTTCGCCCCTACGATGCCGAGGCGTTACGCTTCTACCACCACAAAACCGGCAAACGGGTGACGGCGCAGCAGGCGCAAAGCGCGCTCGAAAGCCTGCGCCAGCACATGCCCTCGCTGGTCTGGAAATCCGCCCGCGGCGAATACGCGGTGGATGACGCCGCGATGCATCGTTGGTACCAACAGCGCAGTACCGCGGGTACATGGCCGCCGATGGATGCCGAGCTGCAGACCAGGTCTTGAAAGAGAGGAATAATCCTCACTGCAAGTGAGGGTTTCAGCCTTGATGGTGAACTCTCTGGCAAAAATCCGGGGCAGCGTCATCGGCTGACCTTATTCGCGCCCAACCTCAGCTGGGCCTCCCACCGTTCGCCCTGAGCGCAGGCGCGTAGCGCCGAAGTCGAAGGGCATCGACCATTCAGCGCTTCGACCGGACTTCGCTTGCTTGCGCAAGCTACGCCTGTCCTGAGCCCGTCGAAGGGCTCGGCGGGAACCGGATCGGTGGTGTGCTGAGGTTCGACACCAATCAGGTCGGCTGATTCCGCCCCGGGCCATCTGTCGGAGCACTTGAAAAAGGGAAATAAAGCGGACAGACTGGCCGCATATTATCCCATAGCGAGAATGTACTTCATGGAAGACATCCGGCACCTGCTGGCCAGCCTGCACGGTCGTTACACGCAGAAGGAGCTCGCCGATCTGCTCGGCGTCAACGCACGCACCGTGCGGCGCTGGCAGCTGGGTGAAACCGAGCCGCCGGCCTATCACGTCGACGCCATCCGCCAGCGTCTGCTGCCACTGGAGCCGCAGTCCGGAAAAGGCGCCGCCGCCTTCACCTTCATCGATCTGTTCGCCGGCATCGGCGGCATCCGCATCGGCTTCGAGGCGCACGGCGGGCGCTGCGTGTTCACCAGCGAATGGAACCCGTACGCGCAGAAAACCTATCTGGCCAACTTCCCCGACGCCGCCCACGCGTTCGCCGGCGACATCACCACGGTGGACGAGCGTGACGTCCCCGACCACGACGTGCTGCTGGCCGGCTTTCCCTGCCAGCCCTTCAGCATTGCCGGCGTGTCGAAAAAGAACTCGCTCGGCCGCGCGCACGGCTTCGCCGACGAGACGCAGGACACGCTGTTCTTCGACGTGGCGCGCATCATCAAGGCGAAACGGCCTGCGGCGTTCCTGCTGGAGAACGTGAAGAACCTGGTCAGCCACGACAAGGGCAACACCTTTCGCGTGATCAGGAAGGTGCTGGAAAAAGACCTCGGTTATCACATCCACTGCAAGGTCATCGACGGCCAGCACTTCGTGCCGCAGCACCGCGAGCGCATCCTCATCGTCGGCTTCCGCGAGCCGACCGATTTCGCGTGGGACGACCTGCAGCTGCCCAAGGACGGCCCGCGCCTGAAATCCATCCTGCACCCGCAGGACGGCAGCGAACTGCCCGAGTCGCACTACACCATCGGCCCGAAGGCGAAGATCGACGCCCGCTACACGCTCACCGCCAACCTGTGGACCTACCTGCAGACCTACGCCGCCAAGCACAAGGCCGCCGGCAACGGCTTCGGCTTCGGGCTGGTCGACGGCGACAGCGTCACCCGCACGCTGTCCGCCCGCTACTACAAGGACGGCTCGGAAGTGCTGGTATCGCAGGGTGCGCGAAAGCGACCCCGAAGACTGACGCCGCGGGAGTGCGCGCGGCTGATGGGCTTGCCGGACAGCTTCAAGATACCGGTGAGCGATACGCAGGCTTACCAGCTCATCGCCGAAGCGGCGGTTGTGCCGATGATCGATGCGGTAGCAAAGTGTGTGGCTTCCAAGCTCATTGCCAAGGAAGCTGCCGTGACCGACACGCTCACCGTCTCATCCAACGCTTTTTCGAGCAGCGGACTGTGGACACCGGAGCAGACCAAGCTCGCGTTTCATTTTTATTGCCAGACGCCATTTGGGCAACTTCACTCACGGAACAAAAAGCTCATCGAGCTCGCCAGACTCATCGGTCGAACGCCCAGTGCGGTGGCAAGGAAATGCGGAAACCTCGCAGGTCTGGATCCGGCGATCATTGCGAGCGGAAGGGTGGGCTTGACGAATCACTCCCACCTCGACGAGGAGATTTGGAACGAATTCCATGCCGACTGGGAACGACTCGCCGTCGAGTGCGAGCAACTCCGCCAATACTTGCTGCGCGAGCATGGTCTGAACGACGACATGCCCGTCGAGAAGACCGATGGCATCGCGCTAACCGACTTCACCGGCGAAACGCGCCAAGCGCTCGTGCAGCAGCGCATCAAGCAAAACTTCTTTCGTCGCGCGGTGCTGAGTAGCTATCGCGATCGCTGCTGCATCTCCGGCGTCTCCGACACGCGCCTGCTCGTCGCCAGCCATATCGTGCCGTGGAGTGCCGATAAGGCGAACCGACTCAACCCAAGCAATGGGCTATGCCTCTCCGCCATCCATGACAAGGCGTTCGACAGCCACCTTTTCACCCTCAGCGACGACTGGCGCATCGTGCTGTCCGCGCGGCTCAAGGCCAGCAAGGATGCGTTCCTGCATGAGGTGTTTTGGTCGATCGAAGACAAGCAGATCGAATTGCCCGAACGGTTCGTTCCCGATCTTGCCTTTATCGGCCGGCATCGCTCGGCCACGCTGGACACATCCGCCACACGCTGAGGAAAAGAGATGGATGACACCATCAGCGAAGACGAGTTTTAGGATGACTGGGGCGTGATCCAGAAGGCCAGCGGCGTTATGTTTGAGTTCGAGGACGTCAAGGATCAACCGCTCAACCACGTCTGGACCATTATCGAATCCGGCTCCGACGAGGACGGCAACTGGTACGCGCCGCCCGGTTTCCACATCGTCAACCGCATGGGCTACGTGATGACTAAAAAGCCTTGGACGGACGAGCTTCGCGACGCCATCTACTTCCTCGACGACTTCGATCATGAGGAAGATGACGATGGCGAAGGCTGAAAAGCGGCACAGCGTTTTCGTCTATCGATACGGCGATGCCGACAACGTCAGCACGCCCGGTCGGCTGTTGTTGCGCGGCGAGTGCAGTGAAAAGCTGGAGTTGTTGATCCGCGGAGCCTGCGATAGCTACGAGTATTTCGTGGCCGAACAAATCGGCGTGCCGACGCTCTACAACGAGCTGTACGAACTTAGTGATGGTCCGACCATCGATGACATCGCCTTCCACGAATTTCTCGGTTTGCGGCCTGCCACGCCAGACGAGGTTGCGTCACTAACATGCCGCGGCAAGCTCTATGATTTCGTCGGTAAATTCTGTTCCGTCCGATATTGGGATTGCACGCTATCACCGCATTGTTGGTGATTGTGAAGGGTGCGTTGCTGCGGCCCATCATCGCCGGCGCCACCCGGCGCTGGATCCAGCTGACGATGGCGATCTGCGCGATGCCGCCGAACATGCCGGTGCCGGCCAGCAGCACGGCGCCGCCGAGGGTCGAGTGCACCAGCGCCAGCGTGGCCAGCGCCAGCCCGGTGCGACTGTCGTTGGTCAGCACCATCAGAGCCGAGTCGCCCCCTGACCCACCGCGTCGCGAAACTGCTGCCGCCTCGAGACGCGGTGGAACGCTCATGATCCACACGCGCTCTACCGAGATTTCGGCCAGGACAGTTGGTTCGCGGGAAGCTTGCCGGTGGGATCGTAGGCCCGGACACGATGCGGGCGCCGGTTCCCCCGCTTCCACAGCACGAGATTCCGGTGATCGGCAGCTGCCTCCTGGGCATAGCTCGGCACGATGATGCCCGCCGCGCCGCCCGCGATGAGCCTCGTTGCGATCGCCCACGATGCCGGCGTCTTGCCAGCGATCAAGGCCTCATCACCCCAATTGCAGGCCATGTCCGATTTCGCAATCCCCAGCGCAGCGCGAGCCGCGGCGTCCGTCAAGTCGTGGATGTCAGTGCAATCCACTTCGTATTCGACCAAGGTCATCGGGGCAATGCGGGAAGCAAGACCCTGGCACACCTCGTTGATCGCCCCCGTCGGGGACAGCGCGAGGTACAGCGCGGCAACACCTTTTGGATTGAAGCGCCCGCCGTAGACCGCTGCCCCATCACCCGACAGCGGTGCGAACGCCCACTGCGGGTCATGGCCCCGGTAGGCCCTTCCCGCAAACCTCAAGCAAAGCCACCCATGGCCATGTGGTCCAGATAGTCGCGCAATGGCCCCGCTTGATTGGACTTGACCAGGGACTCGGCGGTACGACCTCCGAAGGCCGGGATCGGTTGGCCTCGGTACCACGCCATCGCCTGCACTTCGCCCCCCGCCCAGTCGGTGATGCGCCCGAGAATTTCAAGCATCTCGCGCATTCGCACCTGCGTGGTGGGCGAGTTGACCCGATCCGGGCGGTACATCGCATCCATACTGATGCCAAGCGTGCCCGCCAGGTTCTTCTTGGTGAATCCGGTACCGTCAATCAGCCGGTCCACGACGACGTTCCCCGTCCTCTTGTCGGCGTATTTCGCCAACAGGGCGTTGACGCCGCTATGGTGGGCGATCTTCACCCGCTCGACGCCCTTGCGTGACTGTGCGAGCGCCATGTTCGCCACCGAGTGATCGGCCTTTGCAAACGAGGCCTTCTGGCCCGCCTTACGCATTGTTTTCGTCTGTTTCAGATTGCTCATCACACAGCCCACCTACAGTTTTGTCTGTAGCTCAGTCTGATGTCTGAACGATCCCGATGCAACCTGCCCGCCATGCTGTGAGTGACAGCTCCCGGGTCAAACTGACCCTCCCCAATCGAGGCAGTCGACTACGCTGGTCAGCGTCCTGGCGCGCGTGGTCAGTTTTGCTGGCGAAGCTCGTCCGGTTTGATGTCCGGAGTGGGTAGCCAGCTGGCGGTTTGCAATATTGGGATTGCACGCTCTCACCGCATGGTTGGTGACCGAAGTGCACGCAGGATGCGCGCCGCTCTACCCGGGGCCCCTGTGCGGCGGTGAGACGGGGTCGACTGTGTTTGAGCGGCTCGCGCTCACGAAAAGAAGACCAAGAGCGTCCGTCGCCCCTACGCTGCCGCCAGTTCCACTTTCACCCGGTAGCCCAGCGCCTGGGCTGCACGGCTGAGTGTGTCGAGGGTCAGGCCGGTGTCGGTCTCGCTGAGTAGCCGGTCGAGCATCGAGCGGCTGGTGTGCATGCGCCGGGCCATCGCCGTCTTGGTGAGGCCCTGAGCCCTCATGGCTTCCTGCAACTGCCAGGCAATCACGCGTTTGATCGCACGCGTCGATACTTCTTCGAGTACGCCGTCCTCGGCGAGAACATCGTCCAGCGTGCTGCCGATGTGAGCATTGTGCTTAGCCATGATGAACCTCCTTCGCGCGACGCAGAGCCAGCTTCAGGTCATCCTTGGGTGTCTTGTCGGACTTCTTGATGAAGCCGTGCAGGAGCACCATGACCGGGCCGGCCGTTGTGAACAGCACACGGGCAATCCCCGTGTCGAGCGTGCTGCGCACCTCCCACAATCCCGGTTCCATCTTGCGCACCAATGGCATACCCAAGGGCCAGCCGAACTGTATGGTCTTGATGTCTTCGCCGATCGCCTTGCGCGCGTCAGGCATCAGGGACTTCAGCCAGTCGCGAACCGGCTCGCGGCCTGCATCCGTGGCGTAGAAGCGAACTTCGAGAAGAGGAGAAGTTGGCACGCCGCGATAGTACCTATTTAAGTACATGCGGGCAAGAGACGCATCGTGGTGCGCCTTTAGCCTGGCGGAGGCTGTCAGCAGGGTGCCTGCAGGCAATGTGCCGGGTATCCGCAGGTTGCTGCGTGGCGCTGCTGCTCCGTTGGCGGGTAGTGCAGCACCGCCGGATAAACCGCCATCCGGCCTACTCGAACTTATGCCGCCTGCCATGGGTCGGGTCGTGCCGCTGGCGCGGAGTTGCTAAGGTTGGGCACTTTCCGACCAATGGATCGCCGATGCCGATGCGCCCGATCACGCTGTTCGCCTCGTTTGCCCTGCTCTGTGCCGCTGCGGCAGCATCGCCGCTGGCGGCGGCCGAACTGGCGATACCGCCCATCCAGTACCACGAGCGCACGCTGGCCAACGGGCTGCAGGTGCTCAGCGTGGAGGATCACGCCAGCCCCACCGTGGCGGTGCAGATGTGGTACCACGTGGGTTCGCGCGACGATCCGCAGGGGCGCTCGGGCTTTGCGCATCTGTTCGAGCACCTGATGTTCAAGAGCACCAAACATATGCACGCCGAGCAGATGGACCGGCTCACCGAGGACGTCGGCGGCGCCAACAACGCCTCCACCGGCGACGACGTCACCAACTACTTCGAGGTGGTGCCGAGCAATTATCTGCAGACGCTGCTGTGGGCCGAGGCCGAGCGGCTGTCCAACCTCAAGGTGGACGAGAAGAATTTCGTCTCCGAGCGCGCCGTGGTGGAGGAGGAGTACCGCCAGAGCGTGCTGGCCAACCCGTACGGCCAGCTGTTCAACGCGATCGATCCGATGTCGTACACGGTGCATCCGTACCGGCGGCCCACCATCGGCAGCATCGCCGATCTGGAAGCGGCCTCGCTGGCCGACGTGATCAAGTTCCACAACACCTACTACCGGCCCGACAACGCCACCCTGATCGTCGCCGGTGACTTCAACCCGCAGCAGCTCGATGCGTGGGTCGACCGCTACTTCGGCGGCATCGCCAAGCCGGCGACGCCGGTGCCGCAGGTGACCGCGCAGGAGCCGGCGCGCAAGAAGAATCTGCGTTACACCATCACCAGCGCGATCGCGCCGCTGCCGGCGGTGGCGATCACCTGGCTGATCCCGCCGGCCGCGGACAGCGCCGACGCGATTCCGCTGCAGGTGGCCGCGGCGCTGCTGTCGCTAGGCGATTCGTCGCGGCTGTACCAGTCGCTGGTGTACCGCCATCAGGTGGCCCAGCAGGTGGGCGCCGATGCCGATGGCCGGGTCGGCCCGGGCCTGTTCACGGTCTACGCGATCCTGGCCAGCGGCCACCAGCCGGCCGCGGCGGAGAAGCTGCTGAACGAGGAGATCATCTGGCTGGCCACCCAGCCGATCCCCGCCGCCGAGCTGGACAAGGTCAAGACGCTGCTGCTCACCAGCCAGCTCAAGCAGCGCCAGACCGCGCAGGGCATCGCGTTTGCGCTGGGGCAGGCAATCCTGATCGACGGCAACCCCGAGCGCGTCAATACCGATCTGGTGGCGCTGCAGAAGGTCACCGCGAAGGACGTGCACCGCGTGCTGCAGAAATACGTCACCGGCGCGCACAGCGTCACCATCGACTACCTGCCGCAGGCGGATGCCGGCAAGCCTGGCGCCGGCAAGGGAGCAGCGAAATGAAGCGCGTCATTCGCCTGCGTCTGGCCGTCTTTACGGCCATCCTTATTGCCGCTTTTGTGATCGTCAGCGGCTGCGCGCCGGGCGGCGCGCCGACCCGGCCAACCGCTGCGGCCGCACCGGCCAGCGCCGCATCGACCGCCGCGCTCGACGGCTTTCCGTCCAGCGCACCCGCGCCCGGGCCGGCGCCACAGCTGAGCGTGCCGACACCGTCTGCGCAGACGCTGGCCAACGGCCTGCAGGTGATCAGCGTGCGCCGCGCCGGGCTGCCGCTGGTGACCGCGCAGCTGGTGCTGCGCAGCGGCGGCGAGATGGATCCGCCGCGGCTGGCGGGGCTGGCCGATCTCACCGCCAACCTGCTGAGCAAGGGCGCGGGCGGCCAGAGCGCGCCGCAGATCGCCGCCGCCGCCGAGGCGCTGGGCGGCTCGCTCAGCGCCGCTGCCGGCTGGGACGAGAGCGCGGTGGGCATCACCGTGACCACGCCCAAACTGCCGCCGGCGCTGCATCTGCTGGCCGAGGTGGTGTGCCGGCCGGATTTCAGCGCGGCCGAGCTGAAGCGGGCCAAGGCCCAGGCCGCCGATGACCTGCGGCTGATGCTCAGCCGACCCACCGCGCTGGCTTCGCTGGCGGCAAGCCGCGGCGTGTTCGGCAGCGGTGCCTACGGCCACTCGCGCAGCGGCACGCCGGCGTCGATCGCCCGCATCACCCGCGCCGAGGTGCAGCAGCTGCACGCGCGGCTGTACCGGCCCGACAACGCGATCCTGATCCTCACCGGCGACGTCACCCCGGCGCAGGCGCTGCAGCTGGCGCAGGCCAGCTTCGGCCACTGGCAGAAGCCGGCGCTGCCGCTGCCGCTGCGGCCGGTCGGCAGCACGGCCAGCCGGCTGCCGGCGGTGCTGCTGATCGATCAGCGCGGCGCCGGTCAGGCCGGGGTGATCGCAGCACACGCCGCGCCGTCGCGCCGGCACGCCGATTACTACGCCGGGCTGGTCGCCAATGCGGTGCTCGGCGGTTCGTACTCGGCGCGCCTGAACGAGGAGATCCGCATCAAGCGCGGGCTTTCCTACGGCGCCAGCAGCCGGCTGGAACCGCTCGGCGATGCCGGGCTGTGGCTGGCTGCGGCGCAGACCAAGAACCCGTCGGCGCCGCAGGTGGTGGCACTGATGCTGGGCGAGTTCAAGCGCCTCGGCAGCCAGCTGGTCGACCCGCAGGAGCTGGCCGCGCGCAAGGCCGCCCTGATCGGCGCCTATGGCCGCAGCCTGGAAACCACCGCCGGGCTGGCCGAGCAGGTCGGCAAACTGGCGGTGTATGGCCTGCCGCTGGACGGCATCGGCCAGTACATCGCGCGCGTGCAGGCGGTCACGCCGCAGCAGGTGGAAACCTACGCGCACAAATATCTGGACGCGACGGGCAGCAAGGTGGTGGTGGTCGGCGACGCCGCCCGGTTCGCCGCGGCGATCCGCCAGGCGTATCCGCAGGCCGAGCTGCTGCAGTCGACCGCACTGGATCTGGACAGCCCCAGCCTGCAGCCGCCTGCCGGCAAGGGCACTGCGCACTGACTGCGACGCGCAGCCAGAAGCACCCCGGCATCCACCGGGACCGGCAGCCCGTCGGGCTTGGACGGCAAGCCAGCGTGGGCGGGCGGCTCTGCCGGCGCCCGGCCCGATCGGGCCGGTGCTGCGGCTAGACTGCGGCCATGAAGTCCGTCGTCAGCACCGCGTCAGCCGCCGATCCGCAGGCATGTGCCGCGGCGGCACTGTTGGTGGATGCCTTTGCCGACTACAACGCACGCTTTGCCGACATCACCCGGCGCGCGCGGCGCCGCTTCGAGCGGCGCGACTGGCGCGCCGCCGCCGTGGATGCGCATGCGCGCATCGACCTCTACGACATCTGCATCCGCGAGACGCAGGGCCGGCTGGACGCACTGCTCGACGACCGCCTGCGCTCGCGCGCGCTATGGGCGGCGATGCGCCGGGAGTACGAGCGGCGGGTGGCCGAGCTGGCCGATCGCGAGCTGTACAAGACCTGGTTCAGCTCCCTCTCGCGGCGCCACTTCCACACCCGCGGGGTGGCGCCCGAGATCGAATTCGTGGCGCTCGACCGCGAGCCGTATACCGAGCCCAGCGACGCCGCGCCGCATCGGCGCTACCGGGTGGGCGACGCGCTGGCGGACGCCTGCGCGCAGCTGTTGGCCGACGCGGATTTCGGTTATGCCGATGTCGCCGGCGACGCGGCCCGGCTGGCCGCTGCGCTGCACGCGCGGCTGGCCGCGCTGGGGCTGGCCGCGATCGAGAGCCTCGACGTGCTGCAGACGGTGTTCTACCGCGAGCAGCGCGCCTACCTGGTCGGGCGCGTGCGCGGCGGCCAGCGCCGCCATCCGCTGGTGATCGCGCTGCTGCACGCCGACGACGGCGTGCGGGTGGATGCGCTGCTTACCGCGCGCGAGCAGGTGTCGATCCTGTTCGGCTACGCGCGCAGCTATTTCCATGCGGACATCGCCAACGTCGGCGCGGTGGTGGCGTTCGTGCGCGCGTTGCTGCCGCACAAGCCGCTGGAGGAGCTGTACAGCGTGCTCGGCCGCGCCAAGCAGGGCAAAACCGAGCGTTACCGGCGCGTGTTCGGCCATCTGGCCATCCACCCGCACGAGCGCCTGCTGCGCGCCGACGGCCAGCGCGGCATGGTGATGGCGGTGTTCACCCTGCGCGACCTGCCGGTGGTGTTCAAACTGATCCGCGACCGCTTTGCGTGGCCGAAGGACACCACGCGAAGTCAGGTGGAGGCCAAATACCGGCTGGTGTTCCGCCACGATCGCGCCGGCCGGCTGGTCGACACGCAGGAGTTTCGCCAGCTGCGCTTTCCGCTGCATCAGGTCGACGCGGACCTGCTGGCGGAGCTGCTGGCCGAATGCGCCGACACGGCGAGCGTGGACGGCGACGAGCTGGTGATCGGGCACTGCTACGTGGAGCGCCGGCTGCGCCCGCTGGATCTGTACGTGCGCGAGGTGAACCCGACCGAGGCGTGCCGCGCCATGCGCGACTACGGCCAGGCGATCAAGGACCTGGCCGCCAGCAACATCTTTCCGGGCGATCTGCTGCTGAAGAACTTCGGCATCTCCGGCAACGGCCGCGCGGTGTTCTACGACTACGACGAGCTGTGCCTGCTCGGCGAGTGCCGCTTCCGCGCGGTGCCGCCGGTGCGCGACGAGGACGCCACGCGGCCGCTGGACGACTGGCTGTACGCCGCGCCGCAGGATGTGTTTCCCGAACTGTTCGTGAACTTCCTCGGCGTGCCGGCGCCGCTGCGCGCGGCGCTGGTCAGCGCGCACCCGGAAATCTTCGACCCGGCCTGGTGGTGCGCGCTGCAGGCGCGACTGCGCGCGGGCGAGCACGTCGACGTGCCAGCCTATCCCGAGAGCGCGCGGCTGCCGCCATGAAACGGCCGGCAGCGTGCCAGTCAGTTTCCGCCTGACACAATGACGGCCCATGCCGAAGGAGTGTTCGCCGATGCGACTGTGCCGCACCGCCGTCTTGCTGTTTGCCCTGGGCGGCCTGATGCCCGCGTTCGCCCAGTCCACCGCGGCCAGCGCGCCGCCGCCGCTGACGCCGTCGAACGTGGCCAACCTCAAGCCGGTGGTGGTCAGCGGCGTGCAGCCGGGGCCGGGCCTGTGGAAGGTGTCCCGCGGCGATCACGTGCTGTGGATACTCGGCACGCTTTCCCCGCTGCCGCGCAGCATGACCTGGCAATCGCAGCAGGTGGCGGACGTGATCGCCGGCTCGCAGCAGGTGCTGCTGGCGCCGTCGCTCAAGATGAAGCTGGACGTGGGTTTCTTCGGCAAGCTGTTCCTGCTGCCGGCGGCGTACAGCGCGCGCAAGAACGCGGACGGCAAGACGCTGCAGCAGCTGCTGCCACCGGCGCAGTACGTGCGCTGGCTGGTGCTCAAGCAGCAGTACATCGGCAATGATCGGGGGATCGAGCGCTGGCGGCCGATCTTCGCCGCGCAGGCGCTCTACAACAAGGCGCTCAAGGCCAACGGCCTGAACAACTCGGGCGGCATCGCCTCGACGGTGGACGCGCTGGCGAAGCAGCACGGCATCACGCCCACGCCGGTGGTCTACCGGACCGTGATCGAGCAGCCGCGCGCGGCGATCAAGGCGTTCACCACTTCGGGCCTGGACGACACCGCCTGCTTCAGCCACACGCTGGACAGCATCGAGCACGACCTGCCGGCGATGGCGGCGCGCGCCAACGCGTGGGCCAGCGGCGATCTGCAGACCCTGCAGCAGCTGCCCGACAGCGATCGCCGCGATACCTGCGTGGCCGCGCTGACCAGCGCCGGTTTCGCGCACAAGCTGGGGCTGGACGACCTGCCGGCGCGGCTGCGCGAGGTCTGGCTGACCGCCGCGCGCACGGCGTTGGCGCACAACGCGCAGACCTTCGCGCTGCTGCCGATCGACCAGCTGCTGTCGCCGGACGGCTGGCTGGCGCAGCTCAAGGCGCAGGGCTACGCGGTGGAATCGCCGCAGGAGCAGGATGCCGACCCGGCGCCGGCAGCCAGCAGCGCGCCTGCGGCGGCCGCCTCGACGCCGCGTTGATCAGGCCTCGGCGCTGGCCCGATCCAGCGTGGCGATGGCGTCGGCATCCAGCGTCAGCGCAGTCGCCCCCATCAGCTCGCGCAGCTGCGCCACGCTGGTGGCGCTGGCGATCGGCGCGGTGAGCCCGGGCCGCGCCATCAGCCACGCCAGCGCCACCTGCGCCGGGGTGGCGCGCTGGCTGGCGGCGACCGCGTCCAGCGCAGCCAGCACCTGCAGGCCGCGCGGATTCAGGTACTTCTTCACCGCCCCGCTGCGGGCGCTGCTTTGCGCCAGGTCGGCCGCGCTGCGGTACTTGCCGCTGAGAAAGCCGCTGGCCAACCCGTAGTAGCTGAGCACGCCGATCTGCTCGCGGCGGATCAGCGGCTCCAGCTCCGCTTCGTAGCCGGCGCGGCTGACCAGGTTGTATTCCGGCTGCAGGCTTTCGTAGCGCGGCAGGCCGTGCTGCTTCGACACGGCCAGCGCCTCGGCCAGGCGGTCGGCGCCGTAGTTGGAGGCGCCGATCGCGCGCACCTTGCCTTCCTCGATCAGCCGTCCGAATGCGCCCAGCGTCTCGGCCAGCGGCACGCTGGCGTCGTCCTCGTGCGCCTGGTACAGGTCGATATGATCGGTCTGCAGGCGCTGCAGCGAGGCCTCCACCGCCTGCCGGATATTCACCGGCGACAGCCCGGGATGCTCGCTCCATTTGCCGACCTTGGTGGCCAGCAGCACCTGCTCGCGCTTGCCGCTGTGGCGGAGCCAGCGGCCGATGATCGCCTCCGACTCGCCGCCGCGGTTGCCCGGCGCCCACGCCGAGTAGACGTCGGCGGTGTCGATCAGGTTGCAGCCGGCGTCGACGAAGGCGTCGAGCAGTTCGAACGAGCGCGGCTCGTCGGCGCTCCAGCCGAATACGTTGCCGCCTAAGACGAGCGGGGCGACTTCGAGCGGTGATTGGCCGAGGCGGCGATTTTTCATGGGACATCCTCTGGAGCATGGAGAGAGCCGGGAGGAGCCCTCCGATGGATTGCGTGTGGTCTGCATGACAGATGAGTCTGCCTGGATGCGCGATCAAGACGTTTGACCTGGCGCCATATGGCGACCGGGGTGAGTCAAATGTGCAGCAATGACTGTTTCGTTATAAGCACACCGGTTGCGCCATCTGCCGGAGAACGCGCGGGTTCAAGTTTCACAGCCATCTGATTTTCATGGTTTTGTTCAAGTTTTCCCGGATGGCACGCAGACTGCTTCGGAACTGTCACCTATTACGGTCCCGGGCATCTCCCGCGGCCGCTCATTCGGCATGTTCCACGGCAAAGGGGGGTACAACATGCAAAACAAACCCGCACGTTCCCGCAGATGGTCAATCATCCTGGGTCTCGGCCTCAGTCTGCCTGCAGTCGCCGTACTGGCGAATGATTCGTTGCTGCAGATGGCCAAGGATCCCAACCAATGGGTCATGCCCAGTGGCAACTACACTGCGCAGCGCTACAGCGCGCTGGATCAGATCACGACCGCCAACGTGAAGAACCTGCACGTGGCATGGACCATGTCGACCGGCTCATTGCGTGGTCACGAGGGCCAGCCTCTGATCATCGGCGACATGATGTATTTCGAGAGTTCGTTTCCGAACCATGTCTACGCGGTCTCTTTGAAAGATCCCGGCCGCATGATCTGGAACTTCACGCCTGACCAAGACAAATTCGCGCCTACCGTAGCTTGCTGTGACGTCGTCAACCGTGGCGTCGCCTATGGCAACGGCATGATCTTCGCCAACGCACTGGACGGTTATCTGTACGCGCTGGATGCTGCGACCGGCAAGGTCAAATGGAAGGCGAAGAACGCCGATCCGGAAATGGGTGCAACTCAGACCATGGCGCCCCTCGTCGTCAAGGACAAGGTGATCACCGGGGTCTCCGGCGGCGAATTCGGTGTGCGGGGGTATATCACCGCCGACGACATCAACACCGGCAAGCAGCTGTGGCGCGCCTACAGCACCGGCCCGGATGCGCAAATCATGTTCAACCCGGCGACGACGATCGACGGCGCCACCGGCAAGCCGGTCGGCAAGAACTCGAGCCTGAAATCCTGGCAGGGCGACCAGTGGAAACTCGGCGGTGGTACCACCTGGGGCTGGTACACCTACGATCCCAAGCTCAACCTGCTGTATTACGGCACCGGCAATCCCGGTACCTGGAACCCGACCCAGCGCCCGGGCGACAACAAGTACTCGATGTCGATCATCGCCCGCAATCCGGACACCGGCGAGGCCAAGTGGGTGTTCCAGATGACGCCGCACGACGAGTGGGACTATGACGGCATCAACGAGAGCATCCTCACCGACACCATGGTCGACGGCAAGTCGATTCCGACGATCACCCACTTCGACCGCAACGGCTTTGCCTACGTGTGGAACCGCGCCGATGGCAAGCTGCTGGCGGCGCACAAGTTCGACTCCACCGTCAACTGGGCCAGCTCTATTGACATGAAGACCGGCCGTCCGGTGGTCAATGCCGACAAGATGACCAAGGAAGGCTTCAACGTGAAGGATATCTGTCCGTCCTCGCAGGGCTCGAAGAACGAGGGGCCGGCAGCCTATGACCCGGCCAGCGGCCTGTTCATTGTGCCGACCAACCATTTATGCATGGACTACCAGGCCTTCAACGTGAAGTACAAGGCGGGCTTCCCGTACGTCGGTGCGCTGGTGAACATGTACCCATACAACCACGGTGACGTCGGCGGGCGCTTCATCGCCTTCGACCCGATGACCGGCAAGACCAAGTGGGCCATCAATGATCGTTTCCAGACTTGGGGCGGCGCGCTGACCACCAAGGGTGGCGTGGCCTTCGATGGCACACTGACCGGCTGGTTCCGTGCGGTCGATCTGAAGACCGGCAAGGTGCTGTGGCAGTTCAAGTGCCCGTCGGGAATCATCGGCAACCCGATGACTTACACGTATGCTGGCAAGCAGTATGTGGCGGTACTCAGTGGCATTGGTGGCTGGGCCGGGATCGGCCTGTCCAACGGGCTGACCAAGGCCACCGAAGGCCTCGGTGGGGTCGGTGCCGCCGCTACTCTCGGCGAATACACCAACCTCGGTGGCACGTTGATGGTATTTGCCCTCAACTGAGCTGCAGCAGGCGACGCGATGCCCTGCAGCGGGGCATCGCGTTGCATTGTCCACGACCACGGGACCCGCCCGGAGAGCTCCATGAAATCCATCAACCCCACGATGATGTTTGCAGCCGGCGCACTGGTGTGCGCCTTCGCGTCGCTGCCGCCGGCGCGTGCGGCGGCCGCAGCGACGCACGGCACGCTCAAGGTGTGCGCGGATCCCAACTACCTGCCGTACTCCGATCGCGACGGCAAGGGCTTCGAGAACGCCGTGGCCCGCTACGTGGCGAGCAAGCTCGGCGCCACGCTCGACTACACCTGGGCCGATTCGCGCGGCCACGGCGGCTTTTCCGAATACCTGTCGCGCAACCTCGACAGCGGCCACTGCGACGTGGTGATGAACATGCCTTACGGCAACCAGGAGGAGCTGACGACGGACCCGTACTACGTGTCCTCGTACGTGTTCGTGTTCAAGAAGGACAAGGGTTACGACCTCAAGAGCCTGAATTCGCCAGAGCTGCGCAAGCTGAAGGTCGGCTTCGAGTCGGAGACGCCGGTCGAGACCGGGCTGCAGCTGCGCGGCATGGTCACCACAGCCAAGCCGTACAACGTCGGCGGCAAGAGCGGTACCTCGCCACGCAGCGTGCTGGAGGCTGTCGAGAACGGGACCGTCGACGTGATGATTACCTGGCAGCCATCGATTGGCGCCTACCTGAAGGCCTTCCCCGATCTGACCACGGTGACGCTGCCGAACTCTCGCGCCACCGGTTCGCCGGAGATGTACTCGTTCCCAATGTCGATGGCGGTACGCAAGGACGACAAGACGTTGAAGACGCGCCTGGACGCGCTGATCAAAACCAACCGTCCGCAGCTGCAGGCGATCCTGAAGAAGCATGGCGTTGAGATGACCGGCGAGGGCGCCGGTAGCACGATGAACGATTTGTAGCGTCATCCCTCAGACGAACACCCCCTACAGAGCACACACGAATGCATCTGCTCACGCCGTCCCGGGCCGTGCTTGCCCTCGTCCTCGGGCTGGCCGCCCCGCTGGCGCTGCACGCTGCCGACACCAAGACGCCGGAGGGCGAGGCCAAATCGCGCGCCAGCGACTGTTTTTCATGCCATGCCTTCGATCACAAGCTGGTCGGTCCGGCCTACCAGGAGATTGCCAGGCGTTATGCCGGCAAGGGCGACGCGATCGTCCAGACGCTGATGCAGAGGGTCAAGAAGGGCGGTGCGGGCAACTGGGGTGACATACCGATGACATCGCACCCGCAGCTCAGCAACGCCGACCTGACGGTGATGGTGAAGTGGATTCTGTCGCTGGGCAGCGACAGCGGTTCAGCCAAGGCTGACGTCGGCAACGCCGTTGCCGAGAAGGCCGGCGGCGCGGGCGCGAGTCACACCTATAAGACCGCGGATGGCAAGACTGTGAAAACCGACTTCGCGGTGTTCACCAGCGCCGACCAGAAACACGTCACTGCCTCCGTCTTTAACGGCTACGAGCAATACAACTCCTACTGCTTTCGCTGCCACGGCGGCGACGCCGTCGGCGGCGAGATCGCGCCGGACCTGCGCAAGTCACTCGGCAACGGCATGAGCTTCGAGCAGTTCCTGAGCATCACGATGGCGGGCCGGCAGGAGCAGGGCATGCCCGCGTGGGCGGGGTTCTTCGAGGCAAAGGACATCCGCTCGATCTACGACTACGTCAAGGCACGCCAGCTTGATCTGATTCCCGAGGGGCGTCCGCCGTCGGGGTGATGCCAGGCGGGCGGTGGCCATGCTGGCCGGTGGTGCGCACCGGCGCACCATCCGGTTGGCCGACTTTTGTTCCCGTATTCCAGCAGGAGTTGCATCCATGAAATCCAGAGCCGCCGTCGCCTGGGAAGCAGGCAAGCCGCTACGCATCGAGGAGGTCGACGTCGCCGGCCCGAAGCAGGGCGAAGTGCTGGTGCGCATCGTCGCCACCGGCGTCTGCCACACCGACGCGTTCACCCTGTCCGGTGCCGATCCGGAAGGCCTGTTTCCGGTGATCCTCGGCCACGAGGGCGGCGGCATCGTCGAGGAGATCGGCGCGGGCGTGACCTCGGTGAAGGTGGGCGACCACGTGATCCCGCTGTACACGCCCGAGTGCGGCGAATGTGAGTACTGCCTCTCCGGCAAGACCAACCTGTGCCAGAAGATCCGCGTCACCCAGGGCAAGGGGCTGATGCCCGACGGCAGCTCGCGCTTCTCGCTCAACGGCAAGCCGATCCTGCATTACATGGGAACCAGCACATTCAGCGAATACACCGTGCTGCCGGAAATCTCGCTGGCGAAGATCAACCCGGCCGCGCCGCTGGACAAGGTCTGCCTGCTCGGCTGTGGCATCACCACCGGCATCGGCGCGGTGCTCAACACCGCCAAGGTCGAGCCGGGCGCCACCGTGGCCGTGTTCGGCATGGGCGGCATCGGCCTGTCGGTGGTGCAGGGCGCGGTGATGGCAAAGGCCTCGCGCATCATCTGCGTGGACCTGAACCCGGACAAGTTCGAGATGGCGAAGATGCTCGGCGCCACCGATTTCATCAACCCGAAGGACTATCCCGATACGCCGATCCAGCAGGTGATCGTGGAGCTCACCCACGGCGGCGTCGACTATTCGTTCGAATGCATCGGCAACGTGCACGTGATGCGCTCGGCGCTGGAGTGCTGCCACAAGGGCTGGGGCGAATCGGTGATCATCGGCGTCGCCGGCGCGGGGCAGGAGATCAGCACGCGGCCGTTCCAGCTGGTCACCGGCCGCGTCTGGCGCGGCTCCGCCTTCGGCGGCGTCAAGGGCCGCTCGCAGCTGCCGGGCTACGTCGATCGCTACATGAAGGGCGAGATCAGGATCGACGAAATGATCACCGAGGTGATGCCGCTGCAGGACATCAACCGCGCCTTCGAGCTGATGCACGAAGGCAAGGTGGTGCGCTCGGTGATCCGGTACTGAGCCATGACGCGCGCGGCCACCGCCTTGCTTGTCTGTCTGCTGGCGGCGCCATCGGCGTCATCCGTGCGGCAGACGAAGGTCGCGCGGCCGTCGTCGCTGGTTGCCGATGTCGAGTTGATCCAGTTCACGCCGGGCGACCTGCGCGGCGACACTGACGAAACCTGGCTGGCGGGTGCCAGGCAGATGCTCGAGCGCACCCTGGGCGTGGCGATGACGCCATGAGGACTTCCCCGCCATCGGGCCGCACGCACCCGCAAGAACCCCGGCAGCCGCAGCTGCCGACCCCGCCGCCGTCACTCACCAGTTGGAGGTAAACCATGGCTACCGTTTCGATTCATCCCGCGGTCGATCACGGCGTCAAGCCGGGCAAGGACCACTTCGGCGGCGGCACGCTGAGTTGCAAGTGCAGGGACAAGCCGGTCAAGGTGAAGGTGGGCGCGCAGACCGCGCACAATCACGTCTGCGGCTGCAGCAAGTGCTGGAAGCCCGCCGGCGCCACCTTTTCGCAGGTCGCGGTGGTCGCGCGCGACAAGGTCAGCGTGCTGGAGAACGGCGACAAGCTGGCGGTGGTCGACCCGAAGGCGGCGATCCAGCGCCACGCCTGCACCGTGTGTGGCACGCACATGATCGGTCGCATCGAGGACACCAATCATCCGTTCCACGGGCTCGACTTCGTGCACACCGAGCTGTCGTCCGAAGAGGGCTGGTCGGCGCCGGTGTTCGCCGCGTTCGTCTCCTCGATCATCGAGGCGGGCTACGACCCGCAGCGGATGGACGCGGTGCGCGCCCGCCTCAACGAGCTCGGGCTGCCGCCGTACGACTGCCTGTCGCCGCCGCTGATGGACGCCATCGCCACCCACGTGGCCAAGGCCAAGGGCACGCTGCACGCCTGAGCGCAGATCGCCGGCGCTGCCGCCCCGCTCCGGCGTGAAGCGGCGGCAGCGCCGCCGCGATGCCGTCTGCGTGTGTCGTGACTTTGTGCGGCCGCCCGCCGAACAATGGTGCGACCCTCGCACCCGCCCAGGAAGCCGTCTCCCGATGCCTTTGATGCTCCGCCCACGCCGCCGCGCACGCGCCTGCACGGCGCTGCTGCTTCTGCTCGGCGTGGCGATGCAGCGGCCGGCGCGGGCCGATCCGCCGGTGCAGCAGCTGCACGAGGTGAAGGTGGTCGGGGTGGCGCCGCTACCGGGGTTTGACGTGCCCGTGCAGCAGATTCCGCTGAACGTGCAGAGCGCCCAGGCCGACGATATCCGCCAGCTGCACGGACAGTCGCTGACCGAATTGCTGCAGCAGAATTTCCAGGGCATCAGCCTGACCCAGTCGCAGGGCAATCCGTGGCAGGGCAACCTGTATTTTCACGGCTTCACGCTGTCGCCGCTGCTGGGCTCACCGTCCGGGATTTCCGTCTACATGGACGGCGTGCGCCAGAACGAGCCGTTTGCCGAAACGATGAACTGGGATTTCATTCCCGACTTCGCCCTGAGCGACGTCGAGCTGGTGCCCGGCTCCGATCCGCTGTACGGCCTCAACACGCTGGCCGCTGCGCTGCTGCTGACCAGCAAGAGCGGCTTCAGCGACCCGGGTGGATCACTGGATGTGTCCGGCGGCTCGTGGGGGCGGCTGCAGACCGACGTGGATTTCGGCGCCCACAGCCAGCACTTCGGGATTTACGCCGGCGCCAGCAGCGACTACGAGAGCGGCTGGCGCGACCATGCGTCGAGCCGGGTGCAGCAGGGCTTCGTGCGCGGCGACTGGCGGCCGGACGAAAACACCCGCGTGATGCTGAGCTACACCGGCGCGCACAGCCGGCTGTTCGGCACCCAGACGATTCCGGTGGCATGGATGCGCACCCCGGCCGTCGCCTACACCTGGCCGGACTACGCGATCAACCATCTCAGTCAGTTCAACCTGCAAGGCTCGCGTCAGCTCGAAGCGGGCTGGGCGCTGCAGGCAGACGCCTACCTGCGCATCTCGCAGAGCCGCGGCTTCAACAGCAACACCGCCAGCTTCAGCAGCTACAACGCGGCCACCGACGGCCCGCTGGGCTATGCCGTCAACGGCCCGTTCGATCCTGGCTCGCTCGGCCAGTTCTACTTTGCCGGAGTAAGCCCGGCCTACGATCCGCGGCAGCCCGCGGCGACCCTCAACAACCTGCCCGCCTGGAACGTGCTCGGCAATCTGCATACCCGCGGCTACGGCGGCTCGCTGCAGGCGGTGGATGACGGCCGCCTGTGGGGGCGCGACAACCAGTTCACCAGCGGCGTAAGCCTGGATGCCGGCGCCAGCGCGTTCAGCCAGTACGGCCAGCCGGCCTACTTTCCCTACAGCGTCGCGCAGCGCGGCGATGCCGTGGGTCTGCTGCCGTTCGGCGTGCCGCCGATCACTTACGCGGGCACCTCCAATCGCAGCTACGGCGTGTACCTGCTGGATGTGCTGGCGCTGCCGCACGGCGTGCATCTGAGTTTCGGCGGTCGCTACAACCACAGCCAGCTGGCCGTGCGCGACCGCTCCGGCGTGAAGCCGCAGATCAACGGCCGGCAGAGCTTCCACCGCTTCAATCCCAGCGTGGGCGTGACGTGGGCGATCACGCCGCAGTTCGGCAGCTATCTGAACTACGGCGAGGGCATGCGCACGCCGACGCCGATCGAGTTCGAGTGCGCCGATCCGGCCGCGCCGTGCGCGCTGCCGAACGACTTCACCGGCGATCCGCCGCTGCGCCCGGTGGTGGTCAAAACCCTCAGCGGCGGCCTGCGCGGCAACTTCGCCGGCGGCGACCTGCACTGGAACATCGCGCCGTACTACAGCCAGGTCAGCCACGACATCCTCACCATCTACACCGGCGGCAGCGGCCAGGGCTATTTCGCCAACGTGCCGCGCACGCTGCGCCAGGGCGTGGACATGGGGCTCGGCGGCAAGCTCGGCCGGCTTGAATGGCAGGCCAACTTCAGCCTGGTCAGCGCCACCTATGGCAGCCCGTTCGACGCGCAGAGCAGCGCCAACTCCAGCGCCGATGGCAGCGGCGTGATCCACGTGCGCCGCGGCGACCGGCTGCCCGGCGTGCCGCGCCGGTTGTTCAATTTTTCCGCTGAATACCAGCTCGACCCGCAGTGGTCGGTCGGCGGCAACCTGCGCGCCAGTTCGCGCCAGTTCGCCGTGGGCGACGAGAACAACCGCGACCGCCACGGCGCGCTCGCCGGCTACGCGGTGCTGGCGCTGGACGTGCACTATCAGGCCACGCGACGGCTGGCGCTGTTCACCCGCGTCGACAACGCGCTCGACCGCCGCTACGCCATCAGCGGCCAGCTGGGCACCAATGTGTTCGATACGCCAAACCGGCTGATCGACCTCAGCGGTCCCGGCAGCTCGACCCTTTTTGTGGCGCCAGGCGCGCCGCGCGCCTGGCTGGTGGGGCTGCGCTACGACTTCGGCGCCGCCGCCACCGCCACCGCCGATTAGCGCGGGCCGGATTCAGTCGGGCAGCACGATTTCGTGCTTGCGGATCTTGCGGTACAGCGTGTTGCGACTCACGCCTAGCAGCTCGGCGGTGCGGCTGATGTTCCAGTGCATGCGCTCCAGCTCGCGCCGCAGCGCGTCGCGCTCGGCGGTGCGCAGCGGCCCGGGCTCGTCGCTGCCCGGCGCGGGTGCGGCGACGACCGCATGCCGGTGCTCGCCGGTGATCTCGCGCGGCAGGTGGGCGAGGCCGATGCAGCCGCGGTCGCCGCCCAGCGCGGCGGCGGTGCGCAGCACGTTGCGCAGCTGGCGGATGTTGCCCGGCCAGGGATAGTCCAGCAGGCGCTGCAGCGCCGCTTCATCGATCCCGGGCGGCCGCCCTTGCGAAGCTTCCTCGGCCAGCAGGGTCTGGATCAGCTCGCGCTTGTCGGTGCGCTCGCGCAGCGTGGGCAGATCCAGCGTGATGCCGTTGAGGCGGTAATACAGATCCTCGCGGAAGGTGCCCAGCTGCACCATCTGCAGCAGGTCGTGGTGGGTGGCGCTGATCGGGTGCAGGTCGACCGGAATCGCGCTGTCGCCGCCGAGCGGGACGATCTCGTGCTCCTCCAGCACGCGCAGCAGGCGCGTCTGCAGCGCCAGCGGCATGTCGCCAATCTCGTCCAGGAACAGCGTGCCGCCGCTGGACTGGCGGATCTTGCCCACGTGCCCCTCGCGCGCCGCATCGGTGAACGCGCCGCGGGTGTAGCCGAACAGCTCGCTCTCGATCAGCGCCTCCGGAATCGCCGCGCAGTTGACCGCCACGAACGGACGCTCGGCCCAGCTGCTGGCTCGGTGCAGCGCCTTGGCGAACACTTCCTTGCCGGTGCCGGTGGCGCCCTGCAGCAGGATCGGCACGCGCCGGCCGAACAGCTGCCGGCCGCAGTTGAGGTTGTGCTGCATGCGCGGATCGCTGCCGACGTGCTGGCGCGCCGGCACCACCGCGGCCACCGTGGGCGCGACCGCAGGCGCGGGCAGCGCCCGGTGATGGTGGCCCAGCGGTGCGCGCGCGTTGGCAAAGAAGCGGCGGCCGTAGGCGATGTCGCGCATCGGCCACAGCGAGGCCGGCTCGCTCGACGCGCGCTGCTCCAGCGTGGCGAAGTCGAACGGCAGGATATCGTCCAGCAGCCGGCCGACCAGCTGCGCTCGCGTGCTCATGCCAAGCTGCACCACCGCGCTCTCGTTGACCGCGAGGATGCGGCCGTTGCCGTCGATCGCCATCAGCGCCTCGTGCAGCAGGCCGACGAATTCGGCGCGGCTGTGGAAGCGCAGCACCCAGGCATCCTTGAAGCGGCTGAGAAAATGGCAGCGCGCGATCAGGTTGGCCGACATGCTGACCAGCGCCATGGTGTGGCTCTGCACCGGCCGGGTGTCGGCCGAGCTGGCGGCCGAGGCGTCCAGCACCGCCAGCACGCTGCCGTCGACATCCAGGATCGGCGCGCCGCAGCACGACAGCCCCACGTTGTAGCGGCGGAAATGCTCGCCGCAGTGCACGGTCACCGGCATGCGCTCGGCGATTGCGGTGCCGAGGCCATTGGTGCCTTCGTTCTGCTCGCTCCACACCGCGCCGATCCACAGCCCGGCGCCGCGAAATTCGCGCTTCAGACCCGGGTCGGTGATCGCGCTGAGCACCACCGCATCGGCGTCGCTGAGGATCACCGCGTAGCCGGAGCCGGCGATCTGCTCGTACAGGTTTTCCATCTCTGCGCGGGCCACCCCGAGCAGCTCGCCGAAGGTCTGCTGCCGCGCGCGTACCGAGTCGGCATCGAGCACGATGGTGTTGCGCTCGGCGTCGGGCTCCATGCTGTAGCGGTTGAGGCAGCGATCCCAGGACTTGGCGACGTGGGCAGCCACCTGGGTCATCCCGGTGCGCGCCTGCAGCAGACGGGTGATCTGCGACGACGGCGGTCGGGCCGACAGGACGTGGCTCATGAGCATGCTCCCTTGCTGCCAGCGCATCCGCTCGCGATGGATTGCGATTGTGCCGCGAAGGTCGCGGCCTGACGCTGGCAGAACGGTCTCAAGCATCGCGCCGTGGCGCGCCTGCCGCAAACTGCAGCGCAGCATGAAACGCACGCCGCGTGCGGCCTTTGGCACGCTCTGTCACGGCAGCGCTGCGCCATTAAAGCAACAACGTGCGGCGCGCCCGGCCGCGCATGGCGTCCGGCTACGCGGTGCGTCTTGGCCCGCCTCTTGCCTGCTTGCCTGCAAGGCTGTGCGCGGTCGACCCGGCAGGTGGCCATGACGAGCATCCATGTAACCGAGCGTCTGTACTGTCCCGCCGAGGCGGCGTGGGCGCTGATCGGCGATTTCGGCGGGCTGCATCGCTGGCACCCGCAGGTACGCCGGCTCGACCTGTCGTGGGAGGGACGCATCCGCACCCTGCACTACGCCGATGGCAGCCGCACGGTGGAGCGGCTGGAGGCGCGCAACGATGCGGCGTATCGCTACGCGTACGCGCTGGTCGGCGGCTCGCTGCCGCTGCAGGCCTGCCGCTCGCGGCTGGAGGTGCACCCCGACGGCGCGCAATGCCTGGTGGCCTGGTCGTCCGATTTCGATGTGCTGGGAGACGCCGAGCGCATGGCCGAGGCGGCCATGCGCTCCAGCTACCGCATCGGGCTGGACGCTCTGGCGGCGGCGCTGGGCGGCCTCTGAGCAGCCCGAAGCGCGTGCGGATCCGATGTAACATGATCGCGCGCATCGGCTCGGTCGCCGCGCGTTCCCGCCGTGTTCCTGTCGCGCAGCACCGCTGGCGCGGGCCTGCCGACGTGCTGGCTGTGCGCATCCAGGCCGGGCCGTCCACCGTATCTGCACGCTGCGTTTGCCAGATTGCCGCAAGGCGTCATCGTCCATGAATCGCTCAAGGGGAACCCACGTGATGCAAGTCGATCGCCTGAGAGCGGCCTGCGCGATGCTGCTGCTGGCGGCCTGCCTCGGAGCGACCGCACCGGTCGCCGCGCAGATGGCCCCGGCCGACTCGGCCGAGGACCAGCCGACCGACGCGCTGGTGCCACCGACCAGCGCCCGCGATTTCACCGCGATGCAGCTGGACCAGGTGCTCGCCGGCAGCTGGCGCTCGGCCGCCAACCGCGCCCGCGATGTGTACCGCCACCCCAAGGCCACGCTGCAGTTCTTCGGCGTCCGGCCGGATCAGACGGTGATCGAGATCACTCCCGGCGGAGGCTGGTACAGCGAGATCCTGGCGCCGCTGCTGCACGACAACGGCCACTACATCGCCGCGGTGCCGGCGCCCGGCGCTGATGCCGAGGCGCGCCGCGACGGCGACGCGCTGCGACGCAAGTTCGCCGCCGATGCGGTGCGCTACGGCCATGCGCAAGTCGTCGAGTTCGATCCGCGCGCGCCGGTGTTCGGGCCGCCGGGCTCAGCCGATCGCGTGCTGACCTTCCGCAACGTGCACAACTGGGTGATGGCCGGCACCGCGCCGGCGATGTTCAAGGCGTTCCATGCGGTGCTGCGGCCGGGCGGCGTGCTTGGCGTGGTCGATCACCGCGCCGACGCCGATGCGGCGCTGGCGACGGTGAAATCCAGCGGCTACCTGCCCACCCGCTACGTGGTGAAGCTGGCCACCGACGCCGGCTTCGTGCTGGAGCAGGCCAGCGAGATCAATGCCAACCCCAGGGATACGAAGGATTATCCGAAAGGCGTCTGGACGCTGCCGCCCACGCTGGCGCTCGGTCAACAGGATCGCGCGAAGTATCTGGCGATCGGCGAGTCCGACCGCATGACGCTGCGCTTCGTCAAGCCGCTGGCACCGCCGGCCGCCGGGCCGGCCAGTCCGCCCCGCTGAGGCGACATGTCGCGACCATTGCCATGTTGATCGCCTTCAACAAGCCCTACGGCGTGCTGTGCCAGTTCACCGACGCGGCCGGCCGCCGCACGCTGGCCGACTACGTGCAGCAAACGGACGTCTATGCGGCTGGACGGCTGGACCAGGACAGCGAAGGCCTGCTGCTGCTGACCGATGACGGTCGGCTGGCGCACCGCCTCACCGACCCCCGCCACAAGCAGCCCAAGACCTACCTGGTGCAGGTCGAGGGTGCGATCGACGCGGCCGCGCTGCAGGCCCTGCGCGACGGCGTGCGGCTGAAGGACGGCCCGACCCTGCCCGCGCTGGCCGAGCGTGCGGACGAGCCAGGGTGGCTGTGGCCGCGCGATCCGCCGGTGCGCTTTCGCCAGGCGATTCCCACCAGCTGGCTCAGCCTCACGCTGGGCGAGGGGCGCAACCGGCAGGTGCGCCGGATGACCGCCGCGGTGGGCTTTCCGACCCTGCGGCTGATCCGCGTGCGGATCGGCGAGCACGCGCTGGACGGCCTGGCGCCGGGGCAGCTGCGCCGCATCGCGTAGCCGCCGGTTGCTCAGGCTGGCGGTTTTTCCAGCCGGCGCAGAAACACCGTCATTTCCTTTTCCGCCTGCTTGTCGCCGCGCTGCGCGGCGGCGGCGATGCCGCTGCGCCAGGCGTCAGCCGCGGCCTGCGCCTGGCCGGCCTGCAGGCAGGCCTTGCCGAGCAGCTTCCATGCGGCCGAATAGCCGGGGTCGAAGGCCAGCGCGCGGCGCAGTTCGTCGATTGCCGCGGCGGCATCGCCTTCGCCCAGCTGCGCGTTGCCCAGCGAAAAGCGCAGCAGCGCGCCATCGCGCGGGCCGCCGCACTGGCTGCGCAAACGGGCGATCAGGGCGTCGTTCACGGCTGCCCGTGATCGCGCCAGCCGTGAGCGGGATACACCTGGGTCGGCTGCGCCGGCTCCGGTGGCGTGTGCCCGTTGTCCAGCGCGGCCAGCGAGGCGGCCGGCCAGATCACGATCCAGGTCGAGCGGAACGGCTGCACCAGCAGCGCATAGCGCAGGTCGTTGGCGTCGAGTTTGTCCGGCCGCGCCACCACCAGCCCGTCCGGGTGTGCGCGGGCGAAGTCCTGCAGCGCCTGCTCGCCGAACAGCTCGGTGATCGGTGCGTTCAGCCGGCCCTCGAAATGGTACTGGCCCTCGTAGGTGCCGAGGGTGCCGATCGCACGGTGGGCTTGCTGCGCCGCGCTCAACAGACGAGCAGCGGGGCGCAGATCGAAGCGCGGCCACAGGGTCAGCGTGAACAGCGTATTGAGGGTGAGCGTGCCAACCAGCCCGGCCACCGCCAGCCGGCGCAGCTCGCCGCGCCCGTGCAGCAGCAGCAGACCGCCGAGCAGCAGAAACACCACGCTGAAGTAACGGCTGTACGGCGCGACGGTGTCCTGCCATTCGCTGTGCTGGTGGCTGCCGTGCGCCAGCAGCGGCAGCACGAACAGGCCCAGCGCCACGCCGATGCCGAGCACGCCCAGCGGCCAGGTGCCGAGCCAGCGCTGCTCGGCCAGCCGCGGATGGCGCTCGCGCAGCACGGCGATCGCGGCGGCCAGCAGCAGCGCCACGCCGCCGAACTCCGGCAACGGGTAATACAGCTGCTTGCCGCTGATCAGCGAGAACACCGCGAACACCGGCAGCAGCCAGCACAGCGCAAAGCGCAGCCCCGGTTCGAGCGGACGGCGCAGGCGCGCCAGCGCCACCCACATGCGCGGCCAGCCGCTGAATGGAAACAGCAGCACCGGCAGCCACGCCAGATAGAACCACAGCGGTTCCGCGTGGCTCTGCAGATGTTGACCCTTGGCCAGCCCGTCCACCACGCGACCGGCGGTCTGGGTGAAGAACAGTCGCTGGCGGTACGCCTCGCCGCCGGCAAAGCCGGCCGGCAGCGCCCACGCCAGCAGGATCGCGGCACCCAGCAGCACGGCCAGCGCGCCGCGGCCGTACCAGCGCGCGCGATGCTGGCGCGCCCAGTCGTTCCACAGCGGGCCGAGCAGCCACGGAAACAGCACGTGCAGCAGCATCACCGGGCCCTTGGTCAGCATCCCGGCGCCGATGCACAGCCCGAACAGCAGCCAGCGCGGCTCGGCCCGATGCAGCTTCGGCGTCAGGCACAGCAGCGCCGCCAGCGCGAACACCGCCAGCAGCACGTCGTACATGATCTGCAGGCCGAACAGGAACGCGTAGGCAAGCGCCAGCAGCATCCACGGTGCGGCCCGTGCCAGCCACGGCCGTGCCGGAAACAGCCGCCGCGCCAGCAGCGACAGCAGCAGCAGCTGCGTGCCGCCGATCAGCACCTCCAGCACGCGCGGCCACACGTCGCTGACGCCGAACACCCACCAGCCGGCCTGGATCAGCCAGAACAGCAGCGGCGCCTTCTCGCTGTACGGCTCGCCGTTGATGTGCGGCACCAGCCACTGGCCGTGGTTCCACATCTCCCACGCCACCGCCAGCGTGCGGGTGGAATACAGCGGCATCGGCCCGTGCGAGAAGATCGCCAGCAGCGCCACCACCGCCCACAGCGGCAGCCACGGCCACGCGGCGCGCAGGGATTCGGAACGGCGATAGGCGCTGACGGACACAGGCGGACTCGTGGCGGAAGTACGTTGATTCTAGCCTGCACCACCGGGCGTCACTGTGGCGTGCCGGTCAGGCTGCCTCAGGCCGGACCCCAGTAGCCGATGCGCCGGCGCAGCCGCAGCTTGCGCCACAGGTTGAGCGGCTTGCGCCGGCGGTTGCGCCCGCCGGCGGCGATGAAGGCGTCGATCGCATCGAGTACCCGCTCGCTGGAGCGGCCATCGCGGTACGGGTGGATCGCCGCCGCGTGGCTGGCGATCGCCTGCAGCAGCGCCGGCGGCCGCGCCAGCGCGCGTTCGATCGCCGGCTCGAACTGCGCCGGATCGTCGATGTCGATCAGCTGCGGGCCGGGGCGCCGGTTCCGGAACGTCACCACCGGCTTGCCGGTCAGCAGGAACTCGCTCAGCGCCGAGGAGGTGTCCGAGCACATCAGGTCGACCTGCGCAAACAGCTCCAGGATGTTGTCGTTTTCGGCGAACCTGAGGTAGTCGTTCTGCAGCGCCTTGTAGCGCGCGGTGGTGGCCGGATTCATCTTCGGATGAAAGGTGACGATCCAGCGCCAGCGGCCGTCGCGCGACAGCCGCCGCACCTCCTCGTACAGCGTGTCGGCCGCGCTCCACGACGGCGAGAAGGTCGAGTGGTACAGGATTACCGGCGGCTGGTGCAGCGGTGGCAGCGGCCCGGCGCTGGCGCGCAGGAACGGGTCGAGCTTGGGCCAGCCGGTCTCGGCCACCGAAAAATGCCCGAGCCGCGCCGCCACCTCGGCGAACGCCTGCGTGTCGCGCGGCCCGGTGGTGCAGTACAGGTCGAAAAATCCGCGGATATGGATGTGCCGCGGCTTGCCGGCATCGAAGCCGTGGAACACCTCGACCTTCACCCCGGGGAAGAAATGCGGCAGGTGATTGCCCGGCGTCAGCACGGCGAGCGGCTGCCACGCGCGCACCTGCGCCACCGTGAGCAGCCGCTCGTCCTCGCGCAGATCCTCCGCGCCCGGCCCGTCGAAGAACCACGCCGCCTCGTCGCCGCGCGCGCGGATCGCCTCCTGCAGCGGCCGCAGGATGGCCAGCGCGTAGCGCTCGGAGCCGTACAGAAGGTAGTGCTTGGGCATGATGTGGCTCGGGCGTGCTGTCACAGAGGGCGGCGCAGAATACCGATCATGGCGTACCAGCCATCCGCATCGTTCATCGGTCAGCGATCGATGCCATGTTGCTGAAGTGCGGCGGCGGCGCGCGCCACCGACTCCGGGTTGCTGACCATCTCGAAATGGCGCATGCGCTTGTACAGCGCGTAGCTGGCGGCAGTGTGCGCGATCACGAAGCCGCGCCAGCCGTCCAGGCACGCCAGCCGCAACACGTAGTCCTTGAGGAAGGCGGTGGCGAACACGAACGGCGCCTGCCACATGCGCACCGGCTTGCCCTTCTCCAGCCAGTCGCGGCACTTCAGCTCGGCGTAGCGCAGCACCTTCAGCTGCTTGTGCACCAGGGTCGGGTTGTTGAGGTGGTTGAACGGCGCATGCAGCGTCGGCGCGCTGCCGTCGAAGCGCAGCGATTCGTGCACGCGCGCGTCGCTCCAGCGCGCGCGGTCGCGGTGGTACAGGCGCGCCAGCTTCTCGCCCATCGCCGGGCGATACCAGCGCATCGGCCGGCCCATGTAGATCGTGCGGCGGCGCAGGTACGCCGCCGGAGCATCCCCGGCCATCAGCGCCGGCAGGCGCTGCTGGAGCTCGGCGGCAAGCTCCGGCGTGAGGTATTCATCCGCATCCAGCACCAGGATCCACGGGTGCAGGCACTGGGTGGTGGCGAAGTTGCGCTGCGCGCCGAAGCCGAGCCAGTCCTGCGACACCACGCGCGCGCCGTGCGCCTGCGCGATGGCCACCGTGGCATCGTCGCTGCCGCTGTCCACCACCAGCTTGTCGGCCGCAAACGGCACGCTGTCGAGGCAGCGCCCGATGGTGTCGGCCTCGTTGTGGGTGATGACGGCGAGGGTCAGCGGCAGCGTGGACATGGCGGCGATTCTAGCCGATCCCTGGCGCCGCTCAGGGCGCGCGCCACCCCGGTGTCCGGATTTACCGAAACGTCATCGCGCCGATGGCACAATCCCGCCCCGCACCCACGCATGGAAGCCCGCGGGATGAGCGCGGTTGACGAGCACACAGGTATAACGGGACAGATGGATACGCCAACCACCACCGCGAGCACCGGCATGCGCCAGCTTTGGGCCGGACAAACGCCCGCGCACCGGCTGCTTGGCGCGGGCCTCGTCTGGGTGATGCTGGGCATGCTGGTGATGCCGGCGGGTGTCTCGCTCAACCCCAGCCGCGCGTTCCAGCTGAGCCTGGTGCTGCTGCTGTACCTGCCCGCGCTGTGGGCGATCGCCACGCACGGCCGGCTGATCCGCCAGCAGCTGTGGCCGCAGCGGTCGTTCCGCGTGTTCCTGCTGCTGCTGGGCTGGGCACTGGTGTCGCTCGGCTGGGCCGGCCTCAAGCGGCCGTCCGAGGAGGTGGGGCGGGTGCTGAGCGCGGCGCTGTTCGCGCTCGGCTGGTTCGTCTGGGCGGCGCCCGACGGCCGCCGCGGACTGCTGCTGTTGCGCTGCGTCGGTATCGGCATGGCGCTTTGCGCGCTGGCCTTCGTCGGGCCGTTCCTGCTGCACTATCACGCGGGTGACCGCATCGACGGCGAGGGCGTGGTGGCGAATGCCAACTACGCCGCCGCGGCGATGGGCGTGGCCAGCGTGTGGATGCTGCAGCTGCCGCCGCCGTCGCGCGGCTGGAACATCGCCCGCTGGCTGGCGCTGCTGCCGCTGCTGGGCTTCGTGGCGATGTCCGATACCCGCAGCGTGTGGCTGGGCCTGGGCACCTGCATGGTGCTGGCGCCGCTGTGGAACCGCCGGCGCGCCGCACGGGTGCTGGCGCTGCTGACCGTGCTCGGCGCGCTGGCGCTGCTGCTGCTGTCGAGCGACCCGCTGGGCGCGCGCGGCCTGTCGCTGCGGCCGCAGATCTTCGAGCACGCGCTCGGCATGATCCGGGCGCATCCGTGGCTCGGGCTGGGCCAGGGCGCGCCGTTCCGCTTCGCGGTGGCCGGCGAGCAGTTCACCCACAGCCACAACCTGTTCACCCAGGCGGCGATCGAGCTGGGCCTGCCGGGGCTGCTGCTGACGCTGATCCTGTGGCTGCTGATCGGCTGGCAGGGCTGGCGCTGGCGCGGCCATGCGCAGGGACGCCTGCTGCTGTCGCTGTGGGTGTTCGCCAGCGTGGTGCTGCAGTTCGACATGCCGCAATTGCTCGACAGCCCGCGCCCCGGCTGGCTGCTGATCTGGCTGCCGTTTGCGCTGGCGCTGGGCCTGGGCGCGCGCGACTGCCGGGATCCGGCACAGCCGCTGCCGCTACACTGACCGCCGGTGCATTTTCTCCGGATGGGGTTCAGATGAGCAGAGTGTTGGTGACCGGCGGCGCCGGCTTTCTCGGCTCGCACCTGTGCGACCGGCTGCTGCACGATGGCCACGATGTGCTGTGCGTGGACAACTTCTTCACCGGCAGCAAGTCCAACGTGGCGCACCTGCGCAGTCACCCGGCGTTCGAGCTGCTGCGGCACGACGTCACGTTTCCGCTGTATGTGGAAGTCGACCGCATCTACAACCTTGCCTGTCCGGCCTCGCCGGTGCATTACCAGCACGATCCGGTGCAGACCACCAAGACCTCGGTGCACGGCGCCATCAACATGCTGGGACTGGCCAAGCGGGTGCAGGCGCGCATCCTGCAGGCCTCGACCAGCGAGGTGTACGGCGATCCCGAGATCCATCCGCAGACCGAGGACTACTGGGGCAAGGTCAACCCGATCGGCATCCGCAGCTGCTACGACGAGGGCAAGCGCTGCGCCGAGACGCTGTTCTTCGACTACCACCGCCAGCACGGTCTGGATATCAAGGTGGTGCGCATCTTCAACACCTACGGCCCGCGCATGCATCCGAACGACGGCCGCGTGGTGAGCAACTTCATCGTGCAGGCGCTGCGCGGCGAGGACATCACGCTGTACGGCGACGGCAGCCAGACGCGCAGCTTCTGCTACGTCGACGACCTGATCGAGGCGATGGTGCGGATGATGGATACCGCCGCCGGCCTGACCGGGCCGATCAACATCGGCAACCCGCGCGAGTTCACCATACGCGAACTGGCCGAGCGCGTGCTGGCGCTGGTGGGCGGCAGCTCGCAGCTGGTCTATCGGCCGCTGCCGTCGGACGATCCGCGCCAGCGTCAGCCGGACATCACGCAGGCGCGCGACGTGCTGGGCTGGGAGCCGCGTATCGGCCTGGACGACGGACTGCGCGAGACGATCGCGTATTTCCGCCAGCTGCTCGGGCGCTGAGCATGGCCGCGCCGGTCCAATTTTCCGTGGTGGTCACCAGCTACAACTACCGCGAGTTCGTGATCGAGGCGGTGGACAGCGCGCTGGCGCAGTCGCGTCCGCCGTGCGAGATCGTGGTGGTGGACGACGGCTCCAGCGACGGTTCGGTCGAGCTGCTGCAGGCGCGCTACGCGGCGCAGCCGTCGGTGACGCTGCTGTGCGTCGGCAACGGCGGCCAGCTGTCGGCGTTCCAGCGCGGGCTGGCGGCGAGCCGCGGCGAGGTGGTGTGCTTTCTGGATGCGGACGACCGCTGGGCGCCGGATTACCTGGAGCGCATCGGCGCGCTGTACGACGCGCGCGGCGATGTCGATTTCGTGTTCTCCGACGTGCGCCTGATCGGCAACGAATCCGGCCGCCAGGGCTATGCCGAACAGGCGCAGGATCTGGGCTATACGGTGCTGGCCACCTGGGTGCGCGCGCGCTGGTACGGCGCACCGACCTCGGCGCTGTCGCTGCGCCGGGCGCTGGCGCTGCGGGTGCTGGACCTGCCGCCCGAGATGCTGGCCAGCTGGCGCATCAGCGCCGACAACTGCCTCGTGTTCGGCGCCAGCGTGCTCGGCGGGCGCAAGTATTTCCTGCCGACCGGCGCGGTCGACTACCGTATCCACGGCCGCAACGGCTGGTGGCACGATCAGGCCCGGGCCGGGCAGTTCCCGGCGCTGCTGCGCTCGCGCAGCCTGATCAATCACTACGCGCAGCGCAGCCACCTCGATGCGCACGCGCTGGAGCTGGCCAAGCCCGAATTCCTCAGCCGGCCGGCGCCGGATTGGGCGACCGCGTGGATGTATGCCGGCATCGCGATGCGCGCACCGGCGCCGTGGTGGAAGCGCGTGGAGCGCGCCGTGGCGATGCTTCGCCGCGGCCTGCGTGGCAACGGGCGCCGCTGATGCGCGTGTCGCTGGTGGTGCTCACCTACAACTGGCCGGCAGCGCTGGAGCAGGTGCTGCGCAGCGTGGCAGCGCAGACGCGGCGGCCGGACGAGGTTCTGGTCGCCGACGACGGCTCGACCGCGGAGACGGCGCAGCTGATCGCGCGCCTCGGCGCCGAGCTGGCGCTGCCGCTGCGCCACCTGTGGCACCAGGATCGCGGCTTTCGCGCCGCGCGCTGCCGCAACCGCGGCATCGCCGCCAGCCGCGGCGACTACGTGGTGCTGATCGACGGCGACATGCTGCTGCACCCGGCGTTCATCGCCGACCATCTGGCGCTGGCCGAACCGGGCTGCTTTCTGCAGGGCGGTCGGCTCAAGGCCACCGCGGCGGAAACCGCGCGCCTGCTCGCCGGCGGCCGGCCGCTGTTCGCGCCGTGGATGGCCGGCCACTTCCACGAGTTCGACGGCACCCGCCGGCTGTACGCGTTTCGCCAGCCCGCGCTGGCGCGCTGGAAGGCGCGCGCGCGCTCGGGCGGCCGCGTGATGAGCTGCAACATGAGCTTCTGGCGCGCCGACCTGCTGCGCGTGAACGGCTTCGACGAGCGCATGGAGGGCTACGGCGCGGAAGACCGCGAGCTGGCCGCGCGGCTGGCCAACGCGGGCGTGCGCCGGCGTCAGCTGAAGTGGGCGGCGCTGGCGGTGCACCTGTGGCACCGCTCGCGCGCGCAGCCGGATGTGGACGACCTCAGCCTGCCCAACAACCGGCTGTTCCACGCGACCCGCACGCAGGGGGTGACGCGTTGTATGCAGGGTGTCGATAGTCACCGGGATCTGCTGGAGGAGTGACGCCGTGGTGTTTCGGACGTCTGGACGTCCGGACGCCTATCGTTGTGGAAGATCATCCAGCGCTGCGCGCAGACGCTGCGGCAGCGCGGCGCTTTCGGCGTCGTACCAGGCGCGCGCGGCGCGGCCGAGGTGGTCGGCTTCGGCGTCGCTCATCTGCAGGCAGCTTTCCACCGCGCGTTCCATCGCGGCGGGTTCGAAATCGTACAGCGTCGCCAGATCCTGCTGGCCGATGGCGCGCGCCGGCACCAGCAGGCCGCGGTCGGCGCCGACCAGCTCGTTCATCGGCTCGGCGTCCAGCGTGATCACCACCGCCGCGCAGCTCATCGCCTCGACCAGATAGTGGCCGTAGCCTTCCGTCTGCGAGGGGCACAGGTGGAAGCGGTGGGCATTTTGCAGTCGCCGGTAGGCCGCGTCGTCCAGATGCTCGCGCAGCACGCGCACGTTGGCCGGCAGGCTGCCGGGCTCGACCTGCCGCCGCCGCCACGCCACGGTGAGCATCGGCCAGGCGGGGTGCGCAGACCACAGCCGCAGCAGCGCCGCGGTGCCCTTGTTGCCGCTGCGGCCGGGACCGTGGAAGAAGGCGCGCTGGCGCTCGATGCCCGCATCGTACCGGTCCGCGCTGGCGAAGCCGATAAACTGCGTGGGCACCCCCAGCGCGGTGAACAGCCGCTCGGCGTGGCGCGTCTTGGCCCACACCGCATCCATCGCCTGCAGCGCGGCGCGATCGCGCGGCCGGAAATATTCCGGATTCGGGATCAGCACGTTGCGGCTGGCGGCGCGGACGAACTCCGGCCGGATCCGCTCCAGCATCAGGTTGAGCTCGAACGCCGGCGCCGCGCCCAGCAGGCGCAGCCGGGTCAGCCATTCGGCGCCGCGTCCGCGTCGCGGCAGCGCGTTGATGCTGGGCGCACCGCCGGCCTGGCGCAGCGCGGCGGCCAGCAGCTTGAGATCGCGGCTGAGGCCCGCGCCGTTGTCGCGGCCCAGCAGCTGGATGCGCGGCGCCGTTCGGGTGAGTGGTGCACAGGGTTTCGCCACGCGGCGGCTTCCATCGGCAGGCTGCAACAGCCGTCAGCATAGCGGGACGGACCGTCGCGTTCGAAAGCCCGACGGCGCCCGGCTCAGCGCCCCTTCTGCAGCACCGCGTAGTACATGCCGTCGAGATCGCCGTCGCCGGGCAGGATCTGCCAGCCCACGGCGGCCGGCTGCCCCACCGGCAGGGTGAACGCCAGCGTCTGCGCATCCGGCTGGGCAGCCAGCAGTTCGCCTACCACCGCCTCGTTCTCCGCGCGCAGCACCGAGCAGGTGATGTAGACCAGCCGTCCGCCGGGCGCCAGCAGCGGCCACAGCGCGCCAAGAATGCGCCGCTGCTGCGCGCCCATCGCGGCGATGTCGCTTTCGCGCCGGTGCAGCCGCACGTCCGGCCGCCGCCGCAGCACGCCGGTGGCCGAGCACGGCGCGTCGATCAGGATGCGGTCGAACGGCTGGCGCTTCCACCAGTCCGCCGGCGCGCCGGCATCGCCGATCACGATCTTGGCGTCGAGCCGCAAGCGCATCAGGTTCTGGCGAATGCGTTCGGCGCGCCCGGCGTCGGACTCCAGCGCGGTGAGCTCGATCCGCGCGCGTTCGAGCAGATGGCAGGCCTTGCCGCCGGGCGCCGCGCAGGCATCGAGCACGCGCAGGCCATCGCCGAGATCGGCCAGGTCGGCGGCCACCTGGGCGGCGCCGTCCTGCACCGCGAAGGCGCCGTCCTCGAAGCCGGGCAGGCGGGTGACGTCGGTGCTGTGCGGCAGCACCAGCGCGTCAGCCAGCCACGGATGCAGCGTCGCCGCGTGGCCGGCCGCCTGCAGCAGCACCAGCAGCGCGTCGCGATCGCTGCGCGTGCGGTTGACCCGCAGCATCAGCGGCGGCTCGCCGTTGTCGGCGGTCATCACCGCGTCGGCCTGCGCCGGCCAGTCGCGCCGCAGCGCGTCGGCCAGCCAGACCGGATGCGCGTGGCGCGTGGCGGGGCGCGCGTCGAGAGCGGCCAGCCGCGTCTCGCGCTCGCGCTGCCAGCGGCGCAGCACCGCGTTGACCAGACCGGCCAGCGCCGGACGCTTGAGCGCGCGGACGGCCTCGACGGTGGCGGCCACCGCCGCATAATCCTGCAGCTGCAGGATCTCCAGCTGCACCAGCCCCAGCACCAGCAGCGCGTGGATCGCCGGGTCCTTGTGCCGCAGCGGTTTTTCCAGCAGGCCGTCGATCGCCGCGTCGAAGCGCAGCCACCAGCGCGCGCCCTCGCTGAGCAGCGCCATCAGCAGCGCGCGATCGCGCGGGTCGTGCAGCTGCGGCGCCTGACGCGCCATCACGTCGCGCAGCGAGGCGCCGCGCAGCGCGATCTCGGCCAGCCCTTTGGCGGCCAGCGCGCGGGTTTCGGGTTTCATCGGTGGGACTTCATAGCGCGCGCCGCAGTTCGGGTCGTGCATTCAGGTAGTCGAGCGCGCCGATGCGCTTGCCGCCGGCGCGCTGCACGACGGTGATGCGCAGCGCGCCCGCGCCGCAGGCGACGTCGATGCCGTCGCGCCCGGCAGCGAGCACGCTGCCCGGCGTAGCGGCATGCGAGGTCGCGATCGCCTGCGCTGCCCATACGCGCAGCGGCTCGCCGGCGATCGTGCCCTCGGCCACCGGCCACGGGTCGAACGCGCGCACCTGGCGCTCCAGTTCGAGCGCCGGCCGCGTGAAGTCGAGCCGGGCCTCGGCCTTGTCCAGCTTGCGGGCATAGGTGATGCCGGCCTCGGCCTGGGCGTGCGCCGGCAGCGGCGCGCCGGACTGCAGGCGCAGCAGACCTTCGCCCAGCACCTCGGCGCCGAGCGCCGCCAGCCGGTCATGCAGCGAGCCGCCGGTGTCCTCGCGCAGGATCGGCGTGCGTCGTTCCAGCTGCACCGGACCGGTGTCCAGACCCGCTTCCATCTGCATCAGGCCGACGCCGCTTTCGCTGTCGCCGGCGAGAATCGCGCGCTGGATCGGCGCCGCGCCGCGCCAGCGCGGCAGCAGGCTGGCGTGCACGTTCCAGCCACCGTACCGCGGAATCGCCAGCACCCGGCGCGGCAGGATCAGGCCGTAAGCGACCACCACCAGCAGATCGGCCGCGTAGCCGGCCAGCGTGCGCTGCGCCGCCGCCGATTTCAGCGATTCCGGCTGCTCGACCGGCAGCCCGGCGTCGAGCGCGGCCTGCTTGACCGGGCTGGGGCAGAGCTTGCGGCCGCGGCCAGCCGGCCGGTCGGGCTGGGTATACACGGCCACCACCTCGACGCCGCTGGCGAGGCAGGCGGTCAGGCACGGCACGGCGAATTCGGGGGTGCCGGCAAACGCCACCCGCAGGTGCCGGTTGCCGGCAGCGGCCACGCTCAAGCCGTGGCCGCCTGCTTGCGCTGCTTGTCCAGCCGCTTCAGCAGCAGCGCCCGCTTCAGTGAGGACAGGTAGTCGACAAAGACCTTGCCTTCCAGGTGATCCATCTCGTGCTGGATGCACACCGCCAGCGGGCCGTCGGCCTCCACCGTGATCTCGCTGCCATGCACATCCTGGGCGCGCACCCTGACCCGCAGTGCGCGGGTCACATCGGCATACAGGCCGGGAAACGACAGGCAGCCTTCCTGATAGACCTGCGAGCCGTCCTTTTCCAGGATCTGCGGATTGACCAGCGCCAGCGGCCGGTTGCGCTCGTCACTCATGTCAGCCACCAGCACGCGCTGATGCACGTTGACCTGGGTGGCGGCCAGGCCGACGCCGTTGGCGTCGTACATGGTCTGGAACATGTCGGCGACCAGCTGCTGCAGCGAGGCGTCGAACGCGTGCACCGGCGCGGCGCGGGTGCGCAGGCGCGGGTCGGGAAATTCAAGGATGGGGAGCAGGGACATGGGTTCACCTCGGCGTCGGAACTGCGGGCGGCTTGGTAAAAAACCACCCCCGACGGGATCTAGAATGTGCCTCATTGTACGTCGGCAACCACGTGCGCGCAGACGATTTTTGCCAACTGGCACCTGTTGCGCGCTTTAACGGTTCGGTTACACTCGATCGAGCATCTGGGGAAGGGGGATTCCCGCCAATGATCAGAAAAATTCTCGTTCTGCTGACCGGCATGCTGGTCACGGTTGCTGTCTATGCGGCCGGCGCGCAGCTGCGCGCGAATCATCCCGACAGCTACACCGTGCGCCGCGGTGACACCCTGTGGGACATCTCGGCCAGGTTCCTCTCCAAGCCGTGGCTATGGCCGGAGATCTGGCAGGCGAATCCGCAGGTGCGCAATCCGCATCTGATCTACCCCGGCGATGTACTGAACCTGTCCTTCATCCACGGTCCGCAACTGACCCTGCAGCCGCGAGTGCATGCCGAAGGCGAAGCGGTGCCGGCCATTCCGCTGTCCGAACTGAAGATGTTCCTCAAGGACCTGCGCGTGGTGGATGCCAACGCCGTGCGCACGGCGCCGTACGTGGTGGGCCTGGAAGAGAACCGCCTGCGCGGCACGGTCGGTCAGAACATCTATGTGCGCGGTCTCCAGGGCGAGCCCGGCCAGCGCTGGGCGATTGTGCGGCCCAGCCACATCTTCCGCGGCTTCGACCAGAACGATCCGGAGCAGGCCGACCTGGTCAGCCACAACCTGGACAGCAATGCCGCGATGGTGCACGCGCCGTGGCGGGAGAACTCCCGCAACGACGGCCATTATGGCCGCGGCGACGATCTCGGCGTGGAGGTCAGCGTGATCGGTACCGCCGAAACGTTGCGGATGGGCGATCCGGCCACCTTGCTGCTGTTGGATGCCACCAAGGAAATCCGCAGCGGCGACCGCATCATGCCGGTCGACAATACCCCGTACGACGCCTACTACTACCCGCATCCGCCCAAGTCAGTGCCGCACGATGCCCGCGTGATCGGCTTTGTCGATGCGATGGATGCGGTCGGCTCGCGCCAGGTGGTGGCGCTGTCGATCGGTTCCAGGGATGGTGTCGACAACGGTCAGACCTACGCAATCTTCCAGCACGGCGAAACCATTCATGACGACGTGGCCAGCAACAGCTGGGATCGCAGCGTGGGCGAGAGGGTCAAGCTGCCGGACGAATACGTTGGCCACGTGATGGTCTTCCGCACCTTCGACCGGGTCAGCTACGGACTGGTGATGGACAGCCTGCGGCCAGTGCACATCGGCAACCGGCTGCGCATGCCGGAGTAATCCTCCGGCGGTCGATTCCTACAGCGCGGCGCGGCCACCACCGCGCCGTTTCTGTTTGGGCATACTGCGTACACTTGAGCGCATGAACAACATGGATGAACTGCGCGCGTGGCTGATCGCGCTGCGCACCCCCGGCCTCGGCCCGGGCGGCTTGCGCGAGCGGCTCGATGCGGCCGGTGGCGACATCGAGGCGGTGCTGGCGCAGCTGCGCCGTCAGCCTGGTGCACTCGGTGAAGCGGCGCGCAGCTGGCTGCAGCAACCCGATGCCGCCCGGCTGGCCGCCGACCTGGCCTGGCTGGCGCAGCCGCAGCATCGGCTGCTGCGATGCAACGAGGCGGATTTTCCGCCGCAGCTGGAAAACATCCCGCAGCCGCCGGCGGCCCTGTTCGTGCTGGGCGACGCCAGCCTGCTGCTGCTTCCGCAGGTGGCCATCGTGGGCGCGCGCAGCGCCAGCGGGGCCGGGCTGGCGCACGCCGGCGCGTTTGCCGGGGCGCTGGCGCAGGCCGGTTTCGTCATCACCAGCGGCATGGCCGACGGCATCGACGGTGCCGCCCACGTGGCGGCGCTGGAGGCGGGTGCGGCGACGGTGGCGGTGGTCGGCACCGGGGCCGATCGGGTCTACCCGCGCAAGCATCACGCGCTGGCCGAGCGAATCGCCATGCACGGCGCGCTGGTCAGCGAATTTCCGCCCGGCACGGCGGCCCGCGCCGATCATTTTCCCCGCCGCAACCGGATCATCGCCGGGCTGGCGTTGGGCACCCTGGTAATCGAGGCCGGGCTGCAATCCGGCTCGCTGATCACGGCGCGACTGGCCGCCGAACAGGGCCGTGAGGTGTTCGCGCTGCCCGGTTCCATCCATAATCCGCTGGCCCGCGGCTGCCATCGGCTGATTCGCGATGGTGCCCGGCTGGTGGAAAGCGCGGCCGAGATTATCGAGACATTGGTGCCGGCAGCGCGCATGCTGGGCGGCGAACTGGCCACCCGGCTGCAGGCGCAGGGCGCGGACAAGGCGAGCATGCCCACGCCTGAGCCGGCCCAGTTGGAGCGTTCCGGCAGCCTTCATGGCTGGCAGCGTGATCCCGAATATCAGCAGCTATTGGCGCATCTAGGCCATGAATCGGTGACGTTGGACGAACTTGTTCGCCGCAGCGGGCAATCGACCGCGGCGCTCTCCTCGATGCTGCTGATGCTCGAACTGGAGGGGCGGGTCGAGGGACTGGCGGGCAATCGCTACCAGCGCCTGCCGGACTGAAAGCGGCAGGCCCGGGGTCTGCCGCGCTTGACAGCCGCCGGCGCGACGTGGTTTCAACTATATATATGTCCGGTGGCGCAAGCGCCGGTGGTTCGCTACTGGAAATTCTGTATTCATGGCAAAAAACCTGCTCATCGTCGAATCGCCGGCCAAGGCCAAGACGATCAACAAATACCTCGGCAAGGATTTTCATGTCCTGGCTTCCTACGGCCACGTGCGTGACCTGAAGCCGAAAGAGGGCGCGGTCGATACCGAGCACGGTTTCACCATGGCCTACGAGGTGATCGAGCGCAACGAGAAGCACGTCGACGCGATCGCCAAGGCGGCCAGGCTGGCCGACGACATCTATCTGGCAACCGACTTGGATCGCGAAGGCGAGGCGATCAGCTGGCATATCAGCGAGATCCTCAAGGAGCGCGGTCTTACCGAAGGCAAGCGGCTGCATCGGGTGGTGTTCTCCGAGATCACCCCGAAGGCGATCAAGGCCGCCGTGGCCAACCCGCGCCAGCTCTCGCACGACCTGGTCGACGCGCAGCAGGCGCGCCGCGCGCTGGATTACCTGGTCGGCTTCAACCTTTCGCCGGTGCTCTGGCGCAAGGTGCAGCGCGGGCTGTCGGCCGGCCGCGTGCAGTCGCCGGCGCTGCGCATGATCGTCGAGCGTGAGGAGGAGATCGAGGCGTTCAAGGCGCGCGAATACTGGACCATCGAGGCGCAGCTGCAGCATGCGGAGGGCGATTTCACGGCGCGCCTCTCCAAGCTCAACGGCAAGAAGTTCGAACAGTTCGACCTCACCGCCGAAGCTGACGCCATGGCCGCCCGCGACGCGCTGAAGCAGGCCGCGCGCGGCCGCCTCACCGTCAGTGACGTCAGCTCGAAGGAGCGCAAGCGGCGCCCGGCCGCGCCGTTCACCACCTCCACGCTGCAGCAGGAGGCCGCGCGCAAGCTCGGCTTCACCACCAGCCGCACGATGAAGGTGGCGCAGGGCCTGTACGAGGGCGTGGCGCTGGGCGACGAGGGCAACGTCGGCCTGATCACCTACATGCGTACCGACTCCACCATGCTCGGCGACGATGCGGTGGCCGAGCTGCGTCAGCTGATCGCGCGCGACTTCGGCGCCAAGGCGCTTCCAGATGCGGCGCAGGTCTACAAGACCAAGTCGAAGAACGCCCAGGAGGCGCATGAGGCGATCCGTCCGACCTCCGCCATGCATACGCCGAAGGCGGTGGCGGCGTTTCTCAATGACGACCAGCGCAAGCTGTACGAGCTGATCTGGAAGCGCACCGTAGCCTGCCAGATGATCCACGCCACGCTCAACACCGTCTCGGTGGAGTTTGCGGTGCCGCACGTGGCCGGTGGCGATGCCTCGTTCCGCGCCAGCGGCACCACCGTGGTCGATCCGGGCTTCCTCGCCGTGTACGAGGAGGGCCGCGATCAGAAAACGGCCGAGGACGACGACGAGGGCCGCCGCCTGCCGCGCATGCTGGCAGGCGAGCAGGTGCCGCTGCACGAGATCGCCGCCGACCAGCATTTCACCGAGCCGCCGCCGCGCTATTCCGAGGCGAGCCTGGTCAAGGCGCTGGAGGAGCACGGCATCGGCCGGCCGTCCACCTACGCCAGCATCATCCAGGTGCTGCAGAACCGCGAGTACGTGATCCTCGACAGCCGCCGCTTCAAGCCCAGCGACGTCGGCCGCGCGGTCAGCAAGTTCTTGACCCAGCACTTCACCCGCTACGTCGACTACGACTTCACCGCCAAGATGGAGGACGAGCTGGACGCGGTCAGCCGCGGCGAGGAGGCGTGGGTGCCGCTGATGGAGCGCTTCTGGCTGCCGTTCAAGCAGCAGGTGGACGAGAAGACCGAGTCGGTCGACCGCAACGAGGCCACCGGCGCGCGCGATTTGGGCGTCGATCCGAAAACCGGCAAGCCGGTATCGGTGCGGCTGGGCCGCTACGGGCCGTTCGCGCAGATCGGCACCAAGGAGGACGAGGACAAGCCCGCGTTCGCCAGCCTGCGCACCGGCCAGAGCATGCACACCATCAGCCTGGCCGACGCGCTGGAGCTGTTCAAGCTGCCGCGCCAGCTGGGGGAGGCGGAAAACGGCGACGCGGTGAGCGTGGGCGTCGGCCGTTTCGGGCCGTTCGTGAAGCAGGGCAGCACCTATGCCTCGCTCAAGCCCGAGGACGACCCGTACACCATCGATCTGCCGCGCGCGCTGCAGATCGTGGCCGAGAAGCTGGAGATGCTGGCGAACCGGCTGATCCTCGACTTCGGCAACGGCGTGCAGGTGCTGAACGGCCGCTACGGCGCCTACATCACCGACGGCGAGAAGAACGCGCGCATTCCGAAAGAGCAGGAGCCGAAGGAGCTGACCGAGGCGCAGTGCCTGGAGCTGCTCGCCGCCGCGCCGGTGCGCAAGGGCCGCTTCGGCAAGAAGACCGCCAGCAAGAAAGCGACCGTCAAGAAAGCCGCCGTGCCGAAGGCGCCCGCCAGCAAGACCGCGGCCAGCAAGGCCATCGCGAAACGGGCGGCGCCGAAGAAAACCGCGGCCAGCAAGAATACCGCCGCGCGCAAGACCGCCACGAAGAAAACGGCCACCCGGAAAGCGGCCACCGGCAAGACCGCGGCGGCGAAAGCCGAGGCCTGAGTGCTGCAGCATTTCACCCTCGCCGGGCTCGATGCCGCCGCCGCCCTGCTGCGCCGCGGCGGCGTGCTGGCCTACCCGACCGAGGCCGTCTTCGGCCTCGGCTGCGACCCGCAGGACGAGGCGGCATTCCGGCGGCTGTTTGCCCTCAAGCAGCGGCCGCCGACGCAGGGCGTGCTGCTGATCGGCGCGGACTTCGCGCAGCTGGCGCCCTACATCGACCTCGCTGCGGTGCCGCCGCAGGTGCTGCAGCAGGTGCAGGCGAGCTGGCCGGGGCCGCATACCTGGGTGTTTCCGCGCGCGACTGACGTGCCGGCGTGGGTCGCCGGCGCGCACGCTGGCATCGCATTGCGCGTCACCGCGCATGCGCCAGCCGCCGCGCTGTGCCGTGCGTTCGGCGGTGCGCTGGTGTCGACCAGCGCCAACCCGCACGGGCAGCCGGCGGCGCGCACGGCGCAGGCGGTGGCGAGCAGCTTCGGCGACGCACTGGACGGCCTGCTGGACGCTCCGTTGGGCGGCCAGGCCATGCCCACGCCGATCCGCGATGCGCTCTCGGGCGCTATCATCCGCGGTTGAAGCGGGGGGAACGCAGCGCGCCCGCGGTCACGCCAGGCACGCGCAGCGCAGCCGAATGACCTTGTCACAGCCTTCACGCTGGCGTTCATCAGCGCCTGCGATGCTGCCTGGCAACGCGACTGATCAACGACATCCGGGAGACGGCGTGGCCATCGTTTACGACACCTACCAGCGCGAGGCGCCGCAGCGACTGCCACTGCTGAGCGCGAACGATCCGCAGCGGGTGGTGGCATGGCATGCGGGCGTGGCGATCAGCGCCGCCCGGTTTCTGGCCGACGTGCATGCCGTGGCCGAGACCCTGCCGGCTGCGCCGAGCGCGGTGAATCTGTGCGAGAACCGCTACGCCTTCATGGTCGCGTTCTGCGCCATCGCGCTGCGCGGCCAGGCCAGCCTGCTGCCGTCCTCGCGCGCGCCGCAGGCGGTGGACGAGGTGATGCAGGCGCATCCAGGCTGCTATGCGCTGGGCGAGCTGCCGCTCGATCCGGCGCCGCGCGGCTATCTGCAGCTGCCGGCGCTGGACGCTGCGCGGCCGCTGACAGCGCAGCCGGTGTGGCCGCTGATCCCCGCCGAGCAGGTGGTGGCGATCGGCTACACCTCCGGTTCCACCGGCGTGCCCAGCGCCAATCTGAAGACCTGGGACAGCTTCCACGCCAGCAACGCAGGCAACCTGGCGCTGCTGCGCGCGGCGGTCGGCGCGCGCTTCGCGGTGGTCACCACGGTGCCGCCGCAGCACATGTACGGCATGGAGATGTCGGTGCTGCTGCCGCTGCTCGGCGAGGTCGGCGTACATGCCGGGCGCCCGTTCCTGCCGGCCGATGTAGCCGCGGCACTGGCCGAGGTGCCGGCACCGCGCGTGCTGGTGACCACGCCGGTGCACCTGCGCGCACTGGTCGAGTCCGGCATCGTGCTGCCGCCGATCGCCGCCATGCTGTCGGCCACCGCGCCGCTGCCGCCGGAACTGGCGCGCGCGGCCGAGCGACGCTTCGCGGCGCCGCTGCTGGAAGTGTTCGGCTCCACCGAGACCTGCGTGTTCGCCAGCCGCCGCGCCGCGAGCGAGCAGGACTGGACTTTGTACGAAGGCGTCACCCTGCATCCGCAGCCGGACGGCACCGCAGTCGAGGCGCCGCAGCTGGCCGCCGCGGTCACGCTGGCCGACATCGTCAGCCTGTCCGACGGCGGCCGCCGGTTCCGCCTGCGCGGCCGTCACGCCGACATGCTGGAGATCGCCGGCAAGCGCGCCTCGATCGGCGACCTCACCCGTCGCCTGCTGGCGATACCCGGCGTGCAGGACGGCGTGGTGCTGCAGCTCGATGACGGCGATGCGCTGGGCGTGCACCGGATCGCCGCACTGGCGGTGGCGCCGGGGCTGGACGAGCACGCGATTCTCGACGCCCTGCGCCTTGCGATCGATCCGCTGTTCCTGCCGCGGCCGCTGCGGCTGGTCGACGCGCTGCCACGCAACGAGACCGGCAAGCTGCCGCGCGCGGCGCTGCTCGACCTGCTGCGCCATCACGACTGAATACCGCTGCCGGCACCGCCTGCATGCGCGCTGCCCTACAATGCGTGCGGCGCCGTCGCGCGCCCACACTGGCATGGGAAAGCAGGCATGAAGGTTCTGGTCATCGGCAGCGGCGGTCGCGAACACGCGCTGGCCTGGAAGCTCGGGCAGTCGCCGCGCGTCACCGAGGTGATCGTGGCGCCGGGCAATGCCGGCACCGCGCAGGAGCGCGGCGTGCGCAACGCCGACGTGGCGATGGATGATCTTGACGGCCTGCTGGCGCTGGCCAAACGCGAAAAGATCGGGCTGACCGTGGTCGGCCCGGAAGTGCCGCTGGTCGCCGGCGTGGTCGATCGCTTTCGCGCGGCCGGCCTGCGCATTTTCGGCCCGCGCGCACTCGCCGCGCAGCTGGAGGGCTCCAAGGCGTTCGCCAAGGATTTCCTGCTACGCCACAACATTCCCACCGCGCACTATGCGGTCTTCAGCGAGTTGACTCCGGCGCTGGCCTACGTGCGGCAGCAGGGTGCGCCGATCGTGATCAAGGCCGACGGCCTCGCCGCCGGCAAGGGCGTGGTGGTGGCGCTGACGCTGGCCGATGCCGAACTGGCGCTGCACGACATGCTCGGCGCACACAGCTTTGGCGACGCCTCGGCGCGGGTGGTGATCGAGGAGTTTCTGGACGGCGAAGAGGCCAGCTACATCGTGATGAGCGATGGCAGCCACGCCCTGCCGATGGCCAGCAGCCAAGACCACAAACGCCGTGACGAGAACGATCTGGGGCCGAACACCGGCGGCATGGGCGCCTACTCGCCGGCGCCGGTGGTGACGCCGGTGGTCGAGCAGCGCATCCTGAAGGAAGTGATCGAGCCGACCCTGCGCGGCATGGCGATCGAGGGCGCGCCATTCATCGGCTTCCTCTATGCCGGCCTGATGATCGACCAGCACGGCGCGCCGAAGGTGATCGAGTTCAACGTGCGCTTCGGCGACCCCGAGACCCAGCCGATCCTGCTGCGGCTGAAGTCCGACCTGGTCGATCTGATCGACGCCGCGCTGGACGGCCGCCTGCAGGACACGCGCGCGCGCTGGGATACGCGCCCGGCGATCGGCGTGGTGATGGCGGCCGGCGGCTACCCCGGCAAGGTGCACAGCGGCGACCGGATCGCCGGTCTGGATGTGCCGTTCGAGGCCGACGTGAAGGTGTTTCATGCTGGCACCCGGCTGGATGCTGAGGGCCACGCGGTGACCGCCGGTGGACGCGTGCTGACGGTGTGCGCGCTGGGCTGCGACATCGCGGCCGCCCGCGAACACGCGTATGCAGCCGTGGACAGGATCCGCTACGCGGGCGCATTCTGCCGCCGCGATATCGCCTACCGCGCCCTGCATCGGCCTTGATGCTTTCTTCGCGGCCGCTGCGGCACCGTGGGACTTCGCGCGAGGGATGCCTGCTCCCGGGCGATGGTTGGAAGCTGCGTACGCCTGCGCATGGATAGGCCATTGGTTGGCTTGACTTTTCCACATCGGAATTTTTCGGCTATGCTTGGAGCTTCCCCCGCGAAAAGCCGTGGCGTTTTGGCGCCTGACTGGCTTCGTGCTTGTTTTCACGTTGATGAGGTTTCCCCATGCGCAAGATGGTTTTGTCGCTGACGTCCGTGGCAGCGCTGGCGCTGTCCGGCTGCAATGCTCCTTCTTCCTCGCAGCCAGCTGACGTCGGTGCGCCGACAGCCGCCGCCACCGCCGCCGCGGCGGCAAGAATCGTCAGCCAGGTCAGCGGCACGATCGCGCTGCGCGGCTCCACCCAACTCTCGCCAAATGCGTCGCTGGTGATCAACCTGGTCGATGTGTCCTCCACTGCGGCGGGTGCCGCGCCGCTGGCCAGCAAGACTTCCCCGGCCGGTGCGTTCCCGCAGCCGTTCCAGCTGAGCTTCAACCCGGCCGAAGTGAAGCCGGATGATCTCTACGTGGTGCAGGCCACCCTGACCGACGGCGAGCGCCACTACGTGATGCCGATCCAGGCGCCGGTGTTGACCAAGGGCAATGCCAGCACCGGTGTGAACATCCAGTTGATGGCCGTGCAAACGCCGGGTGAGAAAGCGCTCGCCGAGTTCAAGGACGAGCAGAAGCAGCTTGGCGCGATGAAGGTCAGCCACGGCACCAAGCTGGAGAAGGATGCCTCGCGCGGCTGGCAGCTGTTCCGCCAGGACGGCCAGTTGAAGTTCATCCGCGAGCTGGTCGACTACGGCGACAAGGGCTTCACCAGCACCGACTATGCGTACAAGAACGGCAGGCCCTGGGTGGTCGTGCAGCAGATCCAGCCGAACCAGACTGCCAAGCCCAGCGCGATCGACCGTGCCGGCTGGGACGACAACGGCGACCTGGTGCTGAAGCAGCATGAAGTGGCCGGTAGCGTGCAGCCGCTGGATGCAGCCACCGCCGAAAAGCTGAAGAAGGAAGCGCAGGACATCCTGACGCTGGCGACCGGCGGCAAGAACAAGTAACCCGGTTTCGCGAGCCAACAAAAAAGCCGTCCACCAGTGGCCGGCTTTTTGTTGTTCCAGGCGCGGATCGACCCGTGTTGATCCGCGCCGATCGATCAGAACCCGATGCGCAGGCCCATGTTGAGGCTGTTGTAACGCTGGCTGCTGTCCCCGATGCGGCCGCTGTAGCCGATCCAGCTGCTTACGCTGGGGCTGAGCTGGGCGGATACGCCGAGGTTGGCGGTGCCCCAGGTCTTGTCGGGGGTGAAGCCGGTCAGCGCAAACGTGCCGTTCATGCTGTTCAGGCCGGCGCTGATCGCACGCGGATCGGCCTTGCTGTCATGGTTCCAGGCCAGCTCGGCATAGGGCGAGAGCATCGCGCTGCCGACCTGCCAATGGCCTTGCACGCGCCAGCCCAGCGTGCTGATCAGCGCATTGCGCTGCTGCCGGCCGAACCACATCGCGGTGCTGTCGATGCCGCTTTCGTTGTAGCCGTTGACCTTGACGCTCTGCCATTCCACGTTGGCAAACGGGCCGGTGCGCAGGCTGCCGAAATCAAACCACCAGCCACCGGTGAGGCCGGTGCCCAGATGCGAGCCATCGGCCTTGCCGCTCTCGGCGCGCACCATGGTGCCCAGCTGGATGCGTCGCTCGATGTTGCTGAAGTTCGACTGGCCGAAGTCGGCATAGCCACCCACGTAGCCGCCGCCGGCATGGTAAGTGAGGTAACCGAGGCCGGTGATGTTCTGCAGCTTGTAGCCGCCGCCGCCGGAGAAGTCGGCGTTGCTCTGACCCACGCCCAGCGCGATGCCGGCCGACAGGTGATCGGTGGCCTGCAAGTCGGCACCCGCCGTCAGGTTGAAGTTGTTGCTGTCGGTCTTGAGCGTGCCGTTGCTGGCATTGAAGCGCTGGCTGCCGTAGTCGAGGCTGACGAAGGTGCGGGTGGCGCCGCCCGCCTGGTCGGTCAGCATCTGCTGGCGGATCGCGCGGGTTTGTGTGGTGACCGCGGTCAGGCCGGCCTCGCCCAGCAGCGAAATCTGCGCGGGCGCCTGCAGCACCGACAGCACGTACTGGCCGAGCACAGCGTGTGCGGCGGTGGTCGGGTGCACGCCATCGGCAAACACGTAGGTCTGGTCGGTGCCCGGCGCATAGGTGTAGGGCAGCCCCGAGCCCTGCGGTCCGCAGCGCACCGAGCTGGCGCCGGCACCGCACGCCGGAGTGGTGGCGTTGGTGAAGCCGTAGGCCTGCGGCGTGGCGAGCACTTCGGTCAGCATGCTGTAGGCATTGATCGGAATGATGCCATTGCCCAGCTGCCCCAGACCCGCGTTGAGCTGGCCGTTGTACAGCATGCTGAGGCCGGTCAGCGAGGCAGCGGCGGATGCCCCCTGCGCGGTCGCCTGCGGCGTGCTGCCGATGTTGGGCAGGTTGAACACTAGGATGTTCTTGACCCCGGCCCCCTGCAGCTGGCCAATCAGCTTGATCTCCTGCTGCGCGGCGGCGGCCACGTTGGCCTGCACCTGCGCTGCCGTTTCGAACGCGCTGACGCCCGCGTCAGCCAGCACCTGGGCGCTGATCTGGGCGGCTACCTGCTGCGCGACGGCTGGCGGCAGGCCGACCGTGTTGGCGGCGATCAGCTGCTGGGCGATCGCGCCGGCGCCAGCGGCGGTGGCGTGATAGAAAATATCATTCGCGCCGCCCCAGATCGCATACAACGCGTTGCTGTTGACGGTGCTGCCGGAGGCCAGATACGCATTGACCTGGGCCGTCAGGGTCGGCACCGCCGCAGGCGTGCCGGGCGAGTTGGTGAGCACGCCGGCACCGCCCCAGGCGAAGTCGGTGCCACCGCTCAGTGACGGGCTGATCGGCGCACCCAGCGCATTGGCGACGTTCTCGATGGCGACCGTGCCGGGATTGGTGGTGAAGCGCAGCGGTGGCGTCAGGCCTGCCGGAGGAATCACCTGCGACAGATTGCCGTTGTCGCTCAGGCTGTCTCCGAACACGATGACCTGGTTGAAATCGGCGGCTGCGACAGCCGTGCTGAACAGCAGCGAGGCGGCGATGGCGCCGGCGAGTTGGCGAGTGCGAAGCATGGTGGACTCCTGGGCCGAAACGGCCGAAATGGCCTTGTTAGCGGAACGTTACGTTAATGCACGCCATACGGAAGCGCATGCTGCATCGCAACGTGGCAAATCCCCGCACCGGTGGTCAGAACGCCATAGTTTGTGAGTACCGAGCAAACTATGGCGAATCCGCCATCGACAACCTATGCCGAACGAGCCGACCTCGCGATGCACGGGTAGCTAGGCGGTGCGCGGTAAGCCTCTCCATCAAAGGTGCCTCGGAACCGGCGACAACTTCGTTGCCTCGGACTTCCATTTCTGCATCGGTCGATCAGCTCGCTGTGCTGACCAATGCGCCTGGGGCTTCGTGACCCGATTTCGGACGGCGAGGGGCACAGGAACTGAACGGTCAGCAGCGGCCGCCTCGATGGCTCGTCACTCTGGTCATGCGCACTCACGCCTCATAACTTCCCCTGGTGCGCGCCCAAGGCAAACTTGCTTCAGTTTGAGAACGAGAAAGGTAGAAGCCTGGCTTCACTGGTGGCCGCTACAGGTGGCCGAACTTTTTCTGCACCCGAAGCTCGGGGACAGTAAGTCGAAGGGCCTTCGCCTTGGCAATTTCTATAGAGCGTCGGAATCGTTGCGCACTCAAAAGCATCTCTCGCGCTTCCATTTTCGATATTTCAAACGCCTTCGACAAACGGCTGCGGGTCCCGTCCCGGTCAAGGTAGCTGAATGGGTTCTTCTGATGCACCCGCATAAAGCGCAGCACTTCGAAGAACAAGCGTTCGGTTCTACGCGTCCTTTTTTTCACTTCCTGCAGTCGGTAACATCGGAGATCCTGATTCGCCCTGATCCTCAGCCCGCCGTCGCGTGATTTGCGACGCCTGCGGGTGACGATGACGTCCTCTCCACCGAGGACACCGTCATGTCCATCAACCTCATCCAGTTCCAGCAAGGTCTGT
>JAJYSM010000105.1 GCA_021793575.1 Pseudomonadota bacterium | reverse complement strand
CTGACGACACGCACGTCCCACGTTGGCCGCGGTGCGAATACCGTCGAAATTGCCGCGGGACACACCGCCTTGTTCACCCTCAGATAGGTGGGGTCAGCGGCTCGCAATTAACGCGGGTCGTAACACCCCGGAATGCTGGCGTCTCATGAGCCGGAATCTCCATGCGATTGCCTTTGCGGGTCAGACTGTCCTCGAAGGCATGACCGTAGCGGTGGGATTTGAGATCGCGGAAGGACAGCTCGATCTGCATGCGTCGTGCGTACAGTGCCACCAGCTGGCGGGCGCTCAAGTGACTCAGTGCCGGTGAGGCGACGAGTAGCCATGGCTCCCGCTCGCGCGCCGCGTTCTGCTGGCTCTTCTTGGTGCGCGATGGCACGCCCTGACGATTGCGTTGTTTGCGCCCCTTCGGGGGTTTCGCGTGCACCACCACGCGGCAGCGCCAGGGCTTCGCACGCACCGTATCCATCAGCCCCAGGTCGCGTGGTGCAGCGACGGCCAACTCATAGAGCGCCCGGCATGGCACCCACGCACCGGGCTTATCCACCGCATCGGCGGGTTTGACCGGCGTGCGGTGGCGCAGACGTCCAAGCCAATACCAGCCCATCGCTTCGACGGCGCGGAACCATGGCGCACGAAAGCCGGCGTCGGTCAGCAGGATCGGCTGTACGTCTTCGGGAATCAGTGTCGTCAACCGCTGCAGGAACTGCTTCTCTGCCGCCGGCGAACCCTGCTTTCCCTCCGGGAAGACCATGTCCAAGATCGTCAGGGTGCGACCACCGACGGGAACCGCCGCGCGCAACAGATGCCAGCGCTGATCGGCCTTCAGGTTGCACCAGTCCAGCACGATCACCGGATGCCGGCCGCGCAGGAGCCAGCGGGCCATGGCAGCGTGCACGTGCTCCCGCTCAGCGTGCAGATGCCGGTTGCCCAGCAGTCGATCCAGCGCTTTCAGCGGCGCCCGGATGCGCTCTGCACCAGGCCATGCGCGGGCGACGTCGATCAGAGTCAGGCGTCGGAGTCAGGCGTCGGCCGTGGATCAACGCTTCCACGGCACACAACAACACGCGACGGCGCAGGGCGTGCATCGGCTGCAGTGCATCGCCAAGGCACTTTTGCAATACTTTGGTCGCGCGCATGGTGTGGTCTCCTCTGGCTTCGTAACCCGTGAGGAATGACCGCATCATGCGCGCACTGTTCCTTCAATCTGCGCGCAACGCGTTGATTGAGCGAGGAGGTTCGTGGGGAAACCTCAGGGACGGAGGAAGTTAAATCCCGCCTTCGTGCTCTTCAAAGCTTGAGCTCGAACAGCTCCGCCATCGGATGTTTCCCCCTCGGCCAAACCGGACACAAAGCCTCCACCGCCTCCGTCAACTCCACCCAATCCGATAGATCACCGTTGCCCACCTGGACGACATCCAGCACGTCGCCACCGACCAGCGGCTGGCACACGTGCCCTGCAGTCGATGGCGATTTCCGCCAGTCACTCTGCGAGGTTTTCATGCCTGCATCAGCTTTATCAGCGTTGCCCGATCCATGTTCTGCTGTGCGGCTACATCCGTGATGATGGCGGCCAGCGTGCCCACCCGAAGTGGACGGTGGTTGGGGATGGTGATGGCGTGCACCGGATCGTCGCACTGAAGACGTATATGACTACCGGTCTGCCGTACAGGTTTGTAGCCGAGACGCGCCAAGGCCTTGATCAGTTCCGCAGCATCCAGGTCGCGGGGAAGTTTCATGCAGCGAGGACTTCATCCTTGACGTAGTGCAACCGGATCAAGACCGGGCGTTCACTGGCGTCGAAATGGCACTGCACCGCATCGCGTACCTGCTGACGCAACTCCTCGTAGCTGTCGGCATCGGTGTGGATGGCATGCCCGAGCGCGCGGGCTACCAAGCCACCCTCGGCAGCATCTTCAACCAGGAATACGATTTCGCTCATGAGGTCGCCTCGGCTTTGCGCCGATAGTACGACAACCCCATCGGGCTTGCCCCGGTGATCTCGCGAGCACCTGCCTCACCATTGCTCTCTTCCCCAGCGGCGCTTGCGTTCGGTGAGTCTATTTCCAGCTAGTGCGAGGCACAGCCCTTGCTCAGGCCGCTTCAGCATTGTGTCGCACGCCAAGGCGTCAAGACCCTGCTCAGAGTGCACGTTTTCAAGTGGCTGCTGCTTGCCGACAACCGCCATCTAGCCAAGCTCTGGCTGACCAAACCTCACACGATCACCCCCTCACCGATCATCCAGCGTCCAGATCGCACCGCCTTCCTCGCGCACCGGAAAGCTGGCGATCGGCTCGTAGGCGGGGGGCTTGGTGACGGCGCCGGTGCGCAGGTCGAAGCGGGCGCCGTGGCGGGGGCATTCCACTTCGAAACCGTGCAGGTCGCCGCCGGCCAGTTCGCCGCCGTCGTGGCTGCAGACGTCCTCGATCGCGTACAGCGCGCCGTCGATGTTGTAGACGGCGATGGCGGTGTCGCCGTCCCACACCACCTTGTATTCACCCGGCAGGATGTCGCTGCGGCTGCCGACCCTGATCCAGCCGCCGAGGTCGCCGCTCATGCGGGCTGGCCGGCGAAGTCTTTCGCCAGCACCTCGAAGCGCAGGTCGTCGCGGCGGGGAATGCCGAAGCGCTCATCGCCGTAGGGAAACGGCTGGTATTCGCCGGTGCGGCGATAGCCGCGGCGCTGGTACCAGGCGAGCAGCTCGGGGCGCTGCTCGATCACCGTCATGCGCATCGCGCGGCACTGCCACTGCGCGCGCGCCAGCCGCTCGGCCTCGGCCAGCACGGCCTTGCCCAGGCCGCTGCCCTGCTGCGCCGGATCGACCGCGAACATGCCGAAGTAGCCGGCGCTGCCCTGCTGCTGCAGGTGGCAGCTGGCGAGCAGGCGGCCGTCGCGTTCGGCCAGCAGGATGCAGCTGTCGGCGCGGCCGACCAGTGCGCCGACGGCGTCCGCATCGGTGCGGCGGCCGTCGAGCAGATCCGCTTCGGTGGTCCAGCCGCGCCGGCCCGAATCACCGCGATAGGCGGACTCAACCAGCGCCACGATGGCGGGAATATCGGCGGCGGTGGCCGTGCGGAAATGGAGCGCGGGGTCGTTGGGCATGCGTCGATGATAATGCGCGCGGCGTGCGCTTCACCATGCGCGCGCCGCGGTGCCGATGGCCGGTTCACGCGCTGCGCGGCTGGCGCGCCCGGCCCGCCTCGTACGCCTGCAGGTGCGTCAGCACCAGGGCGAGCATGCCGCGCTCACCCGCTGGCGCGGCGGCGCGCGCCAGCATGTCGCCGATCACCTGCTCGGCTTCGATACGGTGACCGTGCTGCAGGTCGCGCAGCATCGACGCGGTGAGGCTGGAGCCGGATTCGGTAAGCACGTCGCGGGCGCGCTGCAGCGCCGCCGCGCCGGGCGGATGGCCGGCGGCCGCGGCCACCGCGCGGCATTCGTCCAGCAGCGCGAGGGTGGCAGCCGTGCCGCCGGGAGCGGCGACGATGTCGCCGATCGGCGCGCGCATCAGGCAGGTAATGCCGGCCAGGGTCGCCAGGAAGACCCACTTGTCCCACATGTCCTGGATGATGGTGGCGCTGGGGCGCGCGTCGAAACCGGCGTCGCCGAGCTGCTGCGTGAGCGCGTGCATGCGTGCCGACGCGCTGCCGTCGCGCTCGCCGAAGCTGAGGCTGGCTGCGGCGTTGAGGTGCAGCACGGCGCCCTGCGCATCCAGCGTGGCGGCGATCACGCACTGGCCACCGAGCACGCACCCGGCACCGAAGCGCGCGTCGAGCTGATCCAGATGGCGCATGCCGTTGAGCAGCGGCAGGATCGCCGTATGCGGCCCGACGGCCGGCGCGATGTCGCTCATCACCTGATCGAGGTCGTAGGCCTTGCAGCTCAGCAGCACGAGGTCGTAGGGCGCATGCAGCTCGCCGGCCTGCACGCTCGGCGGCGCGGGCAGGTTCGCGTCGCCGGCGGCGCTGCGAACCTGCAGGCCGTGGCGCGCCAGCTGCGCCGCGCGGCGCTCGCGCACCAGGAAGGTTACGTCGCGCCCTTGCTGCAACAGACGGCCGCCGAAATAGCCACCGGTGGCACCGGCGCCGACTACCAGAATACGCATCGCTCACTCTCCTGCCGTTGAATGGTCTGTTGATTCGCGCATGCGCCCGATCCGCGCGTCCTTGTCCTGCCACAGCGCGTTGATCCAGGTCTGGAAGCGCTCGCGGAAGGCCGCGTCCTGCTCGTAGTCACCGCGCAGGTCCGGCCCGATCGGCAGCTCGCGCACGTGCACGCGGATGTCGCGCACGCGGCCGGCGACCAGATCCAGCATGGTGCCGGCACCGTCGGGATAGACGATGGTGACGTCGAGGATCGCGTGCAGCGCGTCGCCCATCGCGTCGAGCACAAAGGCCACGCCGCCGGCCTTGGACCGCAGCAGATGCCGGTACGGCGACGCCTGCGCCGCGTGCTTGGCCCGCGTGAAGCGCGTGCCCTCGACGAAGTTCATCACCGACACCGGCAGCTGGCGAAACTTCTCGCAGGCCTTGCGGGTGGCCTCGCGGTCCTTGCCCTGCAGCTCGGGTTGCCGCGCCAGGGTCTCCTTCGAATAGCGCTTCATGAAGGGGAAATCCAGCGCCCACCACGCTGGCCCCAGCAGCGGCACCCAGATCAGCTGGCTCTTGAGGAAGAAGCGCAGGAACGGAATGCGCCGGTTGAACAGCTTCTGCAGCACCGGAATGTCCACCCAGCTCTGGTGGTTGCACAGCACCAGGTAGCTGCCGTCGCGGCGCAGGTCGTCCAGCCCCTCGACCTGCCAGCGCGTGCGCGTGAACCATTCGAACATCGCGCTGTTGACCGCGATCCAGCTCTCCGCGATCAGCACCAGCGCACGCGACAGGCCGAGCCGGATCGAGCGGATCGGCACGATCACCTTGAACAGGGTGAACACGAACAGCAGCAGCACATGCGCCACCACGTTGATCGTGATCAGCAGCAGCACGAGCGGTATGCGGATCAGGCGGGGCAGCGTGGCAAACATGGAGTGGCATCGTGATGAGGGAGTAGCGTCAGGGTAGCGTGCCAGCTGCCGCGACAGGAACCCGCCGACGGCGAGGCCAGCAGAAGCCGGCGTCTCACATCAGCAGCTTGCGCACCTTGAGCAGGGCCACGATGAAGGCGTCGATCTCCTCGCGCGTGTTGTAGAACGCGAACGAGGCGCGCAGCGTGGCGGGCACGTTGTAGAACTGCATCAGCGGGTGCGCGCAGTGGTGGCCGGAGCGCACCGCCACGCCCTGCAGATCAAGCAGGGTGGCCAGGTCGGAGGCCTGCGCGCCGTCGAGCAGGAACGAGATCACCGGCTCCTTCTCCGGCGCCTCGCCGAAGATGCGCAGGCCGGGAATCTCGCGCAGCCGCTCGGTCGCGTAGGTCAGCAGCTGCTGCTCCCACGCGTGGATCGCGGCGAAACCGACCGACTGGTAATAGTCGATCGCCGCGCCCAGCCCGACGAAACCGGCGATGTTCGGCGTGCCGGCCTCGAACTTGTGCGGCGGCGCGGCGAAGGTGGTGCCGCTGAAGCGCACCTCGCGGATCATCTCGCCGCCGCCGAAGAACGGCGGCATCGCCTCCAGGTGTTCGCGCCGCGCCCACAGCGCGCCGGTACCGGTCGGCGCCAGCATCTTGTGGCCGGTGAAGGCGTAGAAATCGCAGCCCAGCGCCTGCACGTCGACCGGCCGGTGCGGCACCGCCTGCGAGCCGTCGACCAGCAGCGCAATGCCGCGCTTGCGGCACTCGCGCGCAATCTCGCGCACCGGGTTGACCGTGCCCAGCACGTTGGAGACGTGGGTGACGCAGGCCAGCTTCACCTTCGGCGTGAGCATGGCGATGAACTGCTCGACCAGCAGCTCGCCGCGCTCGCTGATCGGCGCGGCCTTCACCGTGGCGCCGCTGCGCGCGGCCACCAGCTGCCACGGCACGATGTTGGCGTGATGCTCCATGGTGGTGGTGAGGATCGCGTCGCCGGCCTGCAGCCGCGGCAGCGCGTAGCTGTAGGCGACCAGGTTGATCGACTGGGTGGTGCCGGAGGTGAGGATCAG
>JAJYSM010000104.1 GCA_021793575.1 Pseudomonadota bacterium | reverse complement strand
GCCTCGGGCTTCCTTCAGACGACCAGTCACCCGATCGCCCTTGCCTCTGGCTAATCCTTCCCCTTGCCGGGTGGATAGAGGACTTTCACCTCCAAGCAGGTGCGCCCTGCCGGGCGCACCACGAAAAAAGATTTCAATGCCTTTGTGCCGGAAGGATCGGATCATGTGTATAGCGTAGCGTTGCGCTCTACAGGACACAAACGGACGGCGCTCGACGGTTTACGCGCGGGCTTTGCGCTTGATCGTGGTCACGGTGCCAGCGCCGGTCAGCAGCAGGCGCGGCGCCTCAAGCGGCGCGCGCATTTCCTGCAAGTAATCGTGCCGGTTGCGGTGCCGTGCCTGCACACCGCCCGGTCCGGGCGACTGCAGTTGCGCCAATTCGTGTGGTTGCAGGCCGGCAGCGGACAAGTTGCTGTCTACGTCCCGCCCGGCAAACTCCAGATATCCAGCACGCCGCTGGTGCGGTGATCGTTGGCGTTGCCTTCGGGGAGGATGATCAGGCCCTGCAGCACGATCGGGCTGTTCCAGTGGCCGGGGCCGCACGGCAGCGTGGCGATGCGCTTGCCGGAAGTCGCATCGTATACATTCAGGCCGCCCGCGCGCACGTAGACGAACAGCAGGCCGTCCGCCTCGAACGGGCTGGTGCCGCCGCTGCGGTTGCTCCACTTCTGATGCAGTTTGCCGTGCTGCAGCTGCCACGCGGCGGTGCCGCCGTTGTCGGCGGCGAACATCCAGGTTTGACCGTCGTGCTGCCATACCGCCGGCTGGGTGAACAGGTCGGTGCCGCTGGGGGTAGCCACTATTTGCAGCTCGTGGCCGCGATGGGGTGCGGTGCCGGCGATGGCGCGGCGGCTGAGCAGGCGGATCTTGCCGTCCTTGCCGCCTTGCGCAATCAGGTCGCCGCCCAGCAGCACCGGCGAGGTCGAGCCGAGGTCGAGATCGCGCGCGTTGAGTTCTGCGGTATTGGTCGGGGTGTAGTTGCCGAGCATTTTCGTGGCGCTGGCGTCGAGCTCGATCAGCGCATCGCCCCAGTCGGTGCTGCCGTTCCAGTCGCCGTTGCCGGTGGCGACGAAAATGTCGCCGTCGGCCGGATCGATCACCGCGCCCGCGCGGCCCCAGATCGCCGACTGGGTCGAGCGACAGGTGTTCGGCTCAAGCAGCCCGGCGCGGTCGCTGCACAGTGAGTTCCACACCTGCAGGAGCTTGCCCGAGCGACCGTCGAGCACGGCGACGTGGCCCTGGTAGGGCGGCCGGTCGCCGACGTAGCCCGCGGTAACCGCAATCACCCGCCCGCGGAAGAACTTCAACGGCGAGTCCATCTTCTCGCGCTGCGCCAGCCGGGTGATGGCGGTGCACCAGCTCGGCTGGCCGTCGCTGACGGCGAGCTTCTGGATGTAGCCGTCCGCGGAGGCGGCATAGATGAACTGACGATCCGGATCGGCCACGGGAGTGGCGTTGACGATCTGGCGCGTGCCTGCCAGCGCCGCGTAGCCGGGCGGCGTGTATTCCCACAGCAGGGCGCCGCTGGCAGCATCGAGCGCCAGCGTCTTGCCGTAGGTGGTAGTGACGAAGATGGCGTTGTGCCGGGCGCCGTGAACGGTGACGTCTGCAGGTAGATGGGGCTGGCATCCACGGTGCCGTCCAGTGTGATCTGCCGGCGCTGGAGGTGGGCAACATTGGCTGCCGTGATACCAGTGGGCAGCGCGTTGGCGCTGGTGCTCTGCACGTTGCCGCCGAACATGGGCCAGTCCTGCGCAGGCAGGCGCCGGGCAGCAGCGGCGGCCGCGTGCACGCCGAGCATGATGAGAAGCGCTATCCGGTATCCCATGCCCGGAGTATGCCACCACGGTCACGCGCCGAGGCAGGCTGCAGCGGTGGCGGCCATGCCTCGATGCCTCGGCGCGCCTCAGCCGATCACACCTCCAGTCGATCGTCCGGCCGCGCCACCAGCGTATACAGCGCGGGCATCAGGAACACGCTGATCAGCAAGCGGGTGAACAGGCCGCTGACGATCACCAGGGCGAACGGCCGCTGGGTGTCGGTGCCGACGCCGGTGGCCAGCGCGGCGGGCAGCAGGCCCAGCGCCGCCACCAGCGCGGTCATCATGATCGGGCGCAGGCGCAGGATCGCGCCCTCGCGGATCGCCTCGGCCAGGCCGGTGCCGCTGCGGCGCAGCTCGTTGACGTAGGACACGTACACCACCGCGGTCTGCACCGAGACGCCGAACAACGCCTGGAAGCCGATGCCGGAAGACACCGAGAACGGCGTGCCGGTCACCCACAGCGCCACGATGCCGCCCACCGGCGCCGACAGCAGCACGCCCAGCACGGTGATGAAGGGAAACCTGAAGTTGCTGTAGAGGGTGAACAGCAGCAGGAAGATCAGCCCCAGCGTGAGCGGCAGGATCACGTTCAACTGCCGGCGCGAGGCGGTGTACTGCGTGTACTCCCCGCCCCAGTCCAGCCGGTAGCCCTGCGGCAGCGCGACCTTCTTCCCGACCTGCGCGATGGCATCCTGCACCGCGCCGGCCAGGTCGCGGCCCTGCACCGAAAACTGCACGCCGATGTAGCGCGAGTTGTCCTGCCGGTAGATGAAGGACGCGCCGTTGGTGACCTGGATATCGGCGAACTGCCGGAGCGGAATCTGCTGCCCGCCGGGCGTGGCCACCAGGATGTTGCCGATCTCCTCGGGGTTGTCGCGGTACTGGCGCTGCAGGCGCACGACCAGGTCGAACTGCTTCTCGCCCTGCACCACCTGGGTCGCCACGCTGCCGCCGATGGCGGTCTGGATCAGGCCATTGATGTCGTCCACGTTGAGGCCGTAGCGGGCGATCTGCGCGCGGTTGATCTTGATGGTGAGGCTGGGCTGCCCCAGCTCCTGCACCAGGGTGACATCGCGGATGCCGCGCACCTGCGCCAGCACGTGCTTGATGGCCTTGCCCTTCTGTGCAGCGTTTGCAGATTCGGGCCGAAGATCTTCACCGCAAGCGCGCTTTTCAGGCCCGTCTCCGCCTCGTCCACCGCGTCCTGCGCCGGCTGGCTGTAGTTGAACATGATGCCGGGGAAGGACTGCAGCTTGCGGTTGATCGCGGCGATCAGCGCGGGCTTGGTGCGATAGGCGCCGGTCCACTCCGATATAGGGCTTGAGGCCCACGTAGAACTCGACGTTGAAGAAGCCGGTGGAGTCGGTGCCGTCGTCCGGCCGGCCCAGCTCCGAGGTGACCGTGGTCACTTCCGGAAACGAGCGCAGGACGGTGCGGATTTGCGGCGTGATCCTGGCCGACTCGTCGAACGAAATGGTGTACGGCATGGTCGCGCGCACCCACAGTGCGCCCTCGTCCATTTGCGGCATGAACTCGGCGCCGATGCGCGGCACCAGCAGCAGCGAACCCAGCATCAGCACGGCCGCAGCGCCGGTAGTGGCCCACGGGTGCCGGATGCAGATATCCAGCCCCTTCGCGTAGACCGACTTGATCGCCTCGAACACCGCGTTGTGACGCTCGCGCACGCCCTTGCGCATGAACCACGCGCACAGCACCGGCAGCAGCGTCAGCGTGACGATCAGCGAGCCGACCAGGGCGAAGATCATGGTGTCCGCCATCGGCTTGAACAGCGTGCCGGAAGGCCCCGACAGCACGTAGATCGGCAGGAAGCTGACCACGATCACCGCCACCGCGTAGAACAGCGGACGATCCACTTCCGCCGCCGCGTCGCGGATGATCTGCCTGACGTTGAGCGGCGTGCCCTGGCGCAGTGCGATCTGGCGGAAGATGTTTTCCACCATCACCACCGCGCCGTCCACCAGGATGCCGAAATCCACCGCGCCGATCGAGAGCAGGTTGGCCGAGGCGTTCTGCATGTCCAGACAGACGAACGCAAACAGCAGGGCCAGCGGGATAGTGGTGGCGACGATCAGGCCGGCGCGCACGTCGTAGAGGAAAAAGATCAGGATCACCACCACCAGCAGCATCCCGCGCAGCAGGTTCTGCTCGACGATGTGGGTGGTCAGCTTGATCAGGTCGATGCGGTCGTAGAACGGATGAACCTTGACGTCCTTGGGCAGGATCTGGTCGTTGAGCTCCTTCGTCTTCGCCTCGACCCGCTTCAGCACGTCCTGGGTCTTTTCGCCGGTGCGCTGCAGGATGACGCCCTCCACCGCGTCGTCCTGTTTCTCGTAGCCGAACTCGCCCAGCCGCGGCGCGATGCCGATGACCACGTGCGCGACGTCCTTCACCAGTACCGGCGTGCCGTTGTGCACCGCCAGCACCACGTTGCCGATGTCCTTGCGGGACTCCAGGCCAGCACGCGGCCCTCAAACCCTCCCCCTCTTTTGCGATGCGAGAGGGAGGCAGCTCGCTCAGAAATCCTTCTGCAGGCTCAGGTACACGCCACGGCGCGGGCCGAACTGCGGGGCGCCCACGCCGATGCCGGTGCCGTCACGCAGCTCATAGGTGCGATCCAGCGCATTGATCAGCGCCAGCTGGGCGTGCAGCTTGCCAAAGCTGGCGAAGTGGAAGTCGTGCGATACGTTGAGATTGAGCTGGAAATAGTCCGGCAAGGTGCCGCCATTCGGCACGCTGCCGCCCTTGCGCAGGCCGGTGCCAAACAGGTAGTCGGCGCCGACCTTGGTGGTATCGCTCAGCGCGTAGTTGACGCCCCCCGACGAGGTGAACTCCTGGTCGTGGTCGAGGTAGATGTAATTGTTGGCGATGTAGGCCAGATCCACCGGACTGAAATTGTACTGGCTGGTCATCACGTCCTTGCCCATATCCTTGGTATAGGAGAAGTTGAAGTAGGCCGACAATGGGCCAGCGCTGTAGTTCGCCGTGAACTCCGCGCCACCGACGCGACCGTATTTGTAGTTGAAGGTGGAATACACCAGCGCCGCACCGAACTGACCCAAGTCCTGCAGACGGCTCACTGTGCGGTAGTAGGTGTCTAATCCAAGCGTCCAGTCGCTGCCGAGGTTCTGCGAGACGCCGACATCGAAGTAATTGGAGCGCTCGGCCAGCGGCGTGTTGTCTCCATAGTTCTTTACCGCGTTCGTAGTCCCTGCGAATGCCGCCAGATCCGCGGATGAAATCAGTTCGGTCGCCGGCGGCGTGAAGTAGCGCGAGTAACCGGCGTGCACAGTTGTGCTGCTCGTAGCCTGCCACACCATGCCCAGGCGCGGGCTCAACTGACTTGCGGTGGTATTGAACGCCTGATATTGGTCCCCGCGCAGGCCGTAGTTCAGCGTCCAGTTCTCGCCGATGTTCCATTCATCCTGCACATAGGCAGACCACGTCTTGGCCGTGATCTGATTGCGGGTGAAGATGTTGAACGGCACGGTGCTGGCCTGACTGCCGTCCGGATTGGCCGGAAACACCAGTGAGTTTGTGCGGGTGCTGGCGCGGTCGAAGCTTCCGTACAAACCGTAGCGCAAGGTGTGGTTTTCCCCCATCGGCGTGGAGAAATCCACCTGCAGCGTGCTGGCGCGATCGCTCTGGTTGATCGCGCCGGCGACACCATTGAACATCAGGTCGCCGATGTTGTCCGGCAGGTATTGCAGGCCGCTATAGCGCTGGCCCAGCGAGACTTGGTAATCGGTCGTGCCCAGCTTGCCCTGCAGCGCCAGCACGCCGAAGCGCGTCTGCTCGTTCTGGCGCTCGTTGAGATGGGCGGAGTCGAAGTTGACCGTATTCAGATAGCCGAACTGCGGGGTCTGACCGGGATTATTGGGAATCTGGAAGCGGTTGTTCGCTACGCCGAACATGAGGCTCAGGCGCGTGTGACTGTCAATCAGGTAGCTGACATCGCCAAAAGCCTTCGTTTGGTTGGTGTGATCGTGGATCGGTGCGCGGCTGGCCGTCGGGTTCTCGATGCCGACATTGTTCTGCGCGTAGTTGGCCGTGAAAAACGCACTCCACGGTCCACTGCTGCCCCACAGTGAAACATTCGGATTGAACGTGCCGAACGAGCCGGTGGTCACGCCTACGCTGCCGCCATTCCCCAGCGTGCTGCTGTTCTTGGTGGTGATGTCGACCACCGCAGCCGTGCGCAGGCCGTACTGCGCCGGCAGCGCGCCGTCGAGCAGCTTCACGTTCTGGACGGTGCGCGCGTCCAGGCTCTGGCCGAAGCCGGAGATCGACTCCGGAATGATCACCCCGTTGATGCGGTATTGCAGGTCCTGATTCCCCACCTGTCGCATCCCGTGATACGTCGAGGGTAGACGCTGTAACCGTCTGAAGAGACGGAGAAAGCGTCATGAAGAAGAACCAAGTTCAGTTTCAGCCAGGCATGAGTCTGATGATG
>JAJYSM010000034.1 GCA_021793575.1 Pseudomonadota bacterium | reverse complement strand
TGCGCAATTTCGCCGACTGTTTCCACCGCACCACCCTGCTCAAGGGCGTGCAGTTCTACCCCTATCTGAACTGGGCGCTGGGGCGCGATACCGGCACCATGATCCACTTCCGCTCGGTGCAGGCCGACGTGCAGCGCCACGCGCTGGGCATCGAGGCGATCCTTGCCGAATATCTGGGCGCACCGTGGCATCGCGGCAGCCGCCGGCATTTCGTCGCCGATGTGGCACGCGCCGCGAGTGCGCTGAGCCAGCTGCTGCGGCAGGAGGAGTCCACCCTGTTTCCGCTCTACCTGCCGCCGGGCCAGTACCGCCACATCGCCGCCCACGCCACCGCGTGAGCGGCGGCCTCAGCGGCGGAACCAGCGCCGCCAGTCCAGCTGGCACAGCAGCACGCCCGCCGCGATGCCCAGCGCCACGCCGAGCAGCTCGCACAGCGCGCGCATGCCGAGGCTGTCGGGGTCATGCACCTGCGCCAGCTCGGCGCGCAGCAGGTCCAGCGACTGCAGCCGACCATAGTTGAAATAGAACAGGTTCCACAGGTCGCCGCCGGCGGTCAGCAGCGTGGCCAGCAGAAACGACCAGCCGATCTGCGGGCCGTAGCTCCAGCCGTGGCGCCGGCCCAGCCAGTGAAACAGGCCGAACAGCAGCAGCGCAGCCAGCGTGGAAATCAACCCGGCCTGCAGGCCGCCGACGATGCCGTAGCCCATCCACGATTGATCGAATGGCATGCCTACTCCGCGCTGGCCGTGGTTCCGTGGGGCATTATGCACGGCGGCGCAGACGCTGCCCGCGGCGCTAGACTGCGGCGGCATCCCCGCGCGAGCCGCCGCCCATGCCACCCGCTATGTCGCCCCGCACCGCCCTGATCGTGGTCGACCTGCAGCCGGACTTCATGCCCGGCGGCGCGCTGGCCTGCCACACCGGCGACGCGATCGTGCCGGGCATCGACCGGCTGCTGCGCGCGGGCCGCTATCGCCACGTGGCAGCCACGCAGGACTGGCACCCGCGCGGCCACGTCTCGTTCGCCAGCTCGCACGCGGGCCGCCAGCCGTTCGAGCGCATCGCGCTGTACGGCCAGCCGCAGACGCTGTGGCCGGATCACTGCGTGCAGGGCAGCGCCGGCGCCGAGCTCGATCCGCGGGTGGACTGGTCGGCGCTGGACGTGTTGATCCGCAAGGGCCGCGATCCCGCCGTGGACTCCTACAGCGGCTTCCGCGAAAACCACGGCCCGGACGGCCGGCGTCCCGTCACCGGGCTGGCCGGCTGGCTGCGCGAACGCGGCGTGGAGGAGGTGCACGTATGCGGACTGGCGCGCGATGTCTGCGTGCTGTGGACGGCACAGGACGCGGCCGCGCTGGGCTTCCGCACGCAGCTGCTGTGGGATCTGAGCCGGCCGGTGACGCCGGGCGCCGATGCGGCCACCCGCGCCGCACTGCAGGCGCAGGCGATCGGCCTGATCGAAGGCGCCTGAGCCCGGCTCAGGGCGACGCGGCCGCGGCTACCGACCACTGCTGCGGCAGGCAGATCGCGAACAGCCCGCTGGCGCGCGTGCGGCGGTCGAGCGTGAGCAGCGCGTTGTCCTTGCTGAGCAGCCAGCGCGCGCCGGAGGCCAGCGCCAGCTGCAGGAACATCTGGTCGTCCGGATCGGCGCAGCGCGGCAGCGCCGTGTCGTCGGCCGGAGTCGACTCTTGCGCCGGCAGCAGCCGCACCCAGGCGTCGAACGCGGCGCTCGCGCGCAGCCGCAGGGCGGCGTCGATCGGCAGCTGCGGGTAATGCAGCACGCGCCGCCACTCGTCGCGGCAGTCCTCGCGCGTCACCGCCTGCACCGCGCCGCGCTGCAGCGCCGCCAGCAGGTGCGAGCACAGCGGCTCGCGGAACACGAACAGATCCAGGCACACGTTGGTGTCCAGCACGATGCGCGGCGGCGGCGTCACGGCAGTCGCCCGGTCAGGCTTCGTTCTCGCCCGCCGCATGCACCTGCGCGTCGCCGTCGGCGTCCACCTGCACGCTCAGAGCGATCGGGCGGCAGCAGACCTGGCAGTCCTCGATGTAGCGCTGATCCCCGGCGGAGGCATCGATCAGGATCTCGATCGGCTCGCCGCAGTACGGGCAGGAAATGGCGGCGGGCGTGAGCATGGTCGGACAGCCGGGGGACGCGGAGGCAGACAGCTTGCCACAGCGCGGTCGCCGGCGCGGCGCGGCGGCCAGGCGATACACTGGGCGTCTTTGCTGGCGGACAAGCCCGATGGCCGAGCGCGCATTCGACAACTACCTGGTGCGCTCCGGCGCCACCCTGGAAGGTTCGCGCTACACCGCGTACCTCGCGGTCAGCCCGCGCGGGCACGGCTTCCCGATGTACTTCGCAATCTGCGAAAACCGCAGCTTCCGCGCCAGCGACCTCGCCGAGGCCGCCGCCGCCAAGTCGCTCGCCGACATGCTCGGGCTGGAGCCCGACGGCACACCGATCTTCCCGGAGGGCTATACCGGCTTCGACGACGAGCCCTGACCGCACACTCGACGTCAAGCGTCGACGAGCCCGGCCTCACAGGGTCAGCAATACCTTGCCGATCACCTCGCGGCTTTCCAGACAGGCATGCGCCTTCGCACCCTCGCTGAGCGGGAAGCGGGCGGCGATGGTCGGCTGGACCGCACCTGTGCGAATCTGGGCGAACAGGGCGGCGGCACGTTCCCGCCGGATCGGCGCGCTGGTCAGCACATTCCACAAATCACCGCCGGTCAGCGTCAGGGAGCGATCCATCAACAGGCGCGGATTGACCGGGTCGGGATCTCCTGCCGCCATGCCGTAGAACACCACAGTGCCCCCGGTGCGGGTGGCACCCAGACTGTCGCCGAGAGTACGCCCGACCGAGTCGTAGACCACATCGGCGCCGCGGCCACCGCTGAGCGTGCGTGCCTGATCGACCCAGTCGTCATAACCGGCCGCAGCATCCGCGCCGGCGATGAGCACCGCCGTGCGTTTCGCGGCGCTGGAGGCGATACCGAGCACTCGCGCGCCACGCGCCTTGAGCATCTGCGTCAGCAGCAGGCCGACCCCACCAGCGGCTGCATGCACCACCGCCAGATCACCATGCTTCACCATGTAGCTGTCGGTCACCAGATACTGCGCGGTCAAACCCTGCAACAGAGTGGCTGCCGCGATGTCGCACGTGATGTCGTCCGGTAATGGAATCAGCTTGTCGAGATCCACCACGACCCGTTCCGCATTCGCCTGCGGCATGTCGGCAAAGCCGACCCGGGTTCCCTTCGGGAAAAGGTGATCGTGCTCCGCCGCCCGCTCGATCACCCCGGCACCCTCGTAACCGAGCAGCCACGGTGCTGTGCCACTGAGGTGATAGTTACCGTTGCGCCGATACACATCGGCGAAATTCAGGCCAACGCTTTGCATTCGCACCACCGCCTGGCCGGGTGCGGGACTGGGGTCGGGCCGCTCGGCCCAATGCAGCACCTCGGGACCTCCGAAGCGCTCGAATATCAGGGCGTGCATGGCGTGGTGCTCCAGGATCGAAGGGGATGCACACCATGGGAGCGGAGCGCCCGGGGTTCAAGCCGTGGCGCGCTCACGCCACTGTGCCGCCACCGCCTCGCGGATACCCGGCAGCAGCGCCACCGGGTGCTGTGGCATGCGCTTGCCGATCTGCACCAGCTGATGACTCTGTGTCGTCGTGCTGCGGTCTTCGGTGATCGCGCTGCCGGTTTCCACCAGCGACAGTGTCACGCCCTGGGCGCCATAGCCGATCAGTTGCAGCATCCACCATCTCCGCCGTGATCAGAAGGGGGCGCCGCGTGCGCTCAGCCGACTTCGCTGCCCAGCCGCAGGTTGATGTGCAGCGCCGTGGCCAGCTCGCGCAGCGGCTCGGCATCGCGGGTCAGGGTGATCCAGCCGGCGTAGCCGTCCGTCTCCGGCTCCCACGCCCACAGGGTGTAGCCGAATTCGGCGAGGCGGTCGTAGGCGATCGAGAACAGCTCGGCGGCGTCGAGGTCGTCGAAGAAGTCGTCGTCGTCCGGATCGCCGTTCCAGTCGAGCGCCAGGTTCCAGCGCGAGGCCAGCTCGTTGATCGCCTGCACCAGCGCACGCAGGTCGTGCGCATCGACCATGAAACCCGAACGCCAGTCGATCACGCGGCCGATCAGCTCGACCGGCACCAGCGCATCCGGATCGATCCCGGCGGCGGCCTCGCGGTAGTCGGCGAACTGCTGCAGCGCCGTCTCCTCGTCGCCCGGGTTGAGCAGCAGCAGCAGCTGCCACACCTGCGCCTCGACCGAGTCGTCGTCGGCCTCGTCGAAGTCGCGCTCGTGCTCGAAGCCGTCGTCGTCAAAGCTGCTCATGCGGGTATCACCGGCGGTCGGGCCAGCATGGTGCGCGAGCAGGCGCGATTTGGGAAGCCTCGCGCGGCCAACGGCGCAGTGCGGCGCACATGCCGCGCCGCCGTCGGCATACGCAGATCGCGTCACCAAGCCCCCGGGTTGCCGACCGGGGTTACGGGTTTTGCCAGGGCGCCATGCCGGCAGCTGCAGGCGCGGGCGTCATCGGGACAGCCTCATCCGGACGATCACTGCACCGCATTCATGCCCTGCACATAGGCCGCGATAGCGTGGATCTGCGCTACGGTCAGCTTCTGACCCACTGACAGCGCCAGCTTGGCGTGCGGGCCATCGCCCCAGGCCTGGCCGTTGTGCCAGCCGGTCAACACCTGCTCCACGTATTGCGCGTGCTGGCCGGCGATCACCGGGTACAGCTTGGCGCTGTCGCCGAGGCCCTTGGGGCCATGGCAGGACTCGCAGGAGGGCAGTCCGACCGCAGTGATGCCGTTGTCGTAGATCGACTTCCCGAGTGCCTGCTGATCGGTGTCCACCGGCCCCGGCGAGGTCTTCTGCTGCGACAGGTAGGCCGCCACGTCGGCAATGCCCTGCTTCGACAACATGCTCGCCATGCCCGACATGATCGAGTTGGCTCGCTTGCCATTCTGAAACGACTCGAGCTGATGTTCGATGTAGGCCGCGTGCTGTCCGGCCAGCTTGGGGTACTGCGGGTCGACCGAATTGCCGTCCGCACCATGGCAAGCCGCGCAAACCGAAGTTACCTGGGCGTGCCCGGCATCGGCGTTGCCGACCAGCGTGTCCGCAGCCTGCGCCGAGGTCGCTGCCGCGACCCATCCGAGCGCCAGCACCGTCACCCACATGCGACACGAAGTTATCATGAGCTTTCTCCCGTCAGACACTGCCACCACCGCGGCGCGCGGCGTGTCCGATCATATAGCGCACCGGAACGAAAAGATCAGGTGGCCCGGTTCGCAGGTCAACTTCTGGCGAGCGCCAATCAGGCTACCGGCAGGAGTTGTTTTTCACTACTTCGGGGGATGTCACTTGCCTCGACGCAACCCACGGATAGAACCATGCATGAGCCGCCCAGCGATTTCATCTGCCGGCCGATCGCGTGGGTGCGCTCGCCCTACGCGCGACGCATCGACGCGCCGCATCAGGCCACCGTGGTGGCAGGCACCGAAACCGGCGATGCAGCCGAAGCGAGCATCGAGTTTGCCGCGGACTTTCCGGCGGCGGCCTTTCGCGATCTCGCCGGCTTCGAGCGGATCTGGCTGCTGTTCGTGTTTCATCGCAGCGAAGGCTGGAAGCCCGAGGTGCGGCCGCCGCGCGGCGGTGGCAAGCGCAGCGTGCTGGCCACCCGCTCGCCGCACCGGCCGAATGCGATCGGGCTGTCCGCGGTCGAACTGATCGGGGTGGACGAGCGCGCGCTGCGCGTGCGCGGCATGGACCTGCTTGACGGCACACCGATCCTCGACATCAAGCCGTACGTGCCGTACGCCGATGCGTTCCCCGGCGTGCGCGCCGGCTGGATCGATGCGATCGACGCGGCGCAGGGCGCGCACTCCGCGCCGGGGCCGCGCCGTCCGCGCAAGCCCGCGGGATGAGGCAGGACTGCGCGACTACAGCCGGCCCATCAGAAACAGCACCAGCAGGATCAGCAAGATCAGGCCGACGCCGCCGCTGGGCGCGTAGCCCCAGGAGCGCGAGTGCGACCAGGTCGGCAAGCCGCCGATCAATGCAATGACCAGCACGACGATCAGGATGGTGATCAACATGGAAACGTACTCCTTGGGTTGGGGTGACACGCTGACGAGCGCGCACCGCATCATGCCGACCCCCGGCGTCTAGCCCATGTGATGGGTCCCGAGGCGACCGCAACGGCAGCGTCGGGCTGGGTCATCGGCGGCGATCCATGGCCAGCCTGACGGCTGGACTTCAGACGTAACGCATGCAGCAGACGTCCAGACGTCCCGCCGCAGCCGCCTCAGAACGGCGCGCGATGGTGGACGAAGAACTGCTGCAGGAAGGCCTGCCGCGCGGCGCCGCGGTCAACCTCCGTGCGCGTATGCGCGGCGATGGTCTGGCGCAGCAGGCCGCCATCCTCGGGCCGCACCGCAGGCCAGTGCGGCAGGCCGGCGGCATTCGGGTTGCCGGTTTTGATGAACTGCGCCACGTAGCCTTCCATCACCTGCGCGGTGGTGCGGTCGGCCGGCGTCCACGCGTAGACCTGGTTGCCGTCGAGGTTGCCCAGCGCGTACTCGATCTCGCCGCTGTGCACGGCGCCGGCGTCGGGCCGCTCGCCGGGCGCGGGCCGGCGCTTGGCCGGGCGCGGCTGCGCAAAGTAGTAGAAGTACACCGGCGCGTGGCCGCTGCGCCGCTGCAGGTCCATCCAGCGCCAGGTGCTGTGGGCGATGAAGATGTCGCCCGCCAGCGCGGTGGCCGAGCGCCGCACCTGCGCCGCGCTGTCACCCGGGTACAGCGCCAGCGCGCGCGCCGCCTGGCTGCCGAACAGCCGCTGCAGTGCCGCCCGGTAGTGCGCCGGCGTGGGTGATTCCTGCTGCAGGATGGCGGGGTAATAACCCTCCTGCGAGTTGCTGCCCAGCAGCAGCGGCACCTGCGCCTGGGCGCCGCGCGCGTACGTGGCGGCCGGCGGCTCGGTGAGGAAATAGCCGTCCAGATCGGGCATCGCGGCAGGCGCGCCGGCTTCGCCGCTAGCCTGCAGCAGCGCGCTGGCCGGCATCGCGCGCAAGGCGGCGAGCGAGCGGGCGCCGAGCTTCGCGGCGAAGGCGCTGCCCTGCTGCTCGGCCTGCTCCAGCGGCAGCGGCCCGATCGGCGCGATCAGCGCCCCGCTCTCGCCGATCGCCCCCGCCAGCAGGCCGCGCGACAGCGGCGACGCCATCAGCGCGCTGACCGAGATGGCGCCGGCCGACTCGCCGCCGATCGTCACCCGCGCCGGATCGCCGCCGAAGCGGGCGATGTTGGCACGCACCCAGCGCAATGCCGCCACATGGTCGAGCAGGCCGTAGTTGCCCGCCGCATGCTGCGGCGATTCGGCGGCCAGCGCCGGCAGCGCGAGGAAGCCGAACACGCCCAGGCGATAGCTCACCGTCACCGTGACGATGCCGCGCGCCGCGAGGCTGGCACCGTCGTAGCGCGGCTCCGAGCCGTCGCCGCCGACGTAGCCGCCGCCGTAGAAGTACACCAGCACCGGCAGCTTCGCCGTGGGACGGGAGGCCGACGCCGGCGTCCACACGTTGAGATGCAGGCAGTCTTCACTCATGCCATCGCTGCGGAACACCATGTCGGCAAACAGCGGCAGCTGCATGCAGCGCGGCCCGAAGCGCTGCGCCGCGCGCACGCCGCGCCATGCCGCCGGCGGCTGCGGCGGCCGCCAGCGCAGCGCGCCGACCGGCGGCGCAGCGTAGGGAATGTCGCGGAACTCGCGCAGGCGCACGCCGTCGACCTGCGCCCAGCGGCCTTCCAGCGTGCCCGCGGCTACGGTCACACGCGGTGCCGGCGCGGCGCCGTCGAGCGGCGCGGCGCTGGCGGCAGCGGCGACGCCCAGCAGCGCGGCGGCCAGCAACAGCGCTTGCGTGCGCAGACGCGTTGGCGACGGGGAAAGGGATGCGCGCGTCGTGGCAATCGTCATGCGGAAAGGCCCGGTTGATCGAAGCATGATTTCACGGCATGCCGCTCAGCGCGCCGCCGGCGGCGCGGCGGACTCGGACGCGCGGATATCCGGATCGTCGATGTGTTCGGCCTTCCAGATCATCGCGCGGTGGATGCGGTTCCAGCCGCTGGGATGATCGAAGAACACGAACTCCTCGACCGGGCCGGGATGCATCTTGCGGTATTCGGACAGCTGCACGGCCGCCTCGGCAAAGCCGTCCGGCTGGCGCGCGGCGTTGAGGCCGAACGCATCGGCCTCCGCCTCCATGCTGCGGGTGAGCGTGTTGGTGACCGGCGTCATCATGAACAGGAAGATCGTGAACAGCGCCGCCACCAGCGGCAGCCCGGCCACGTCGCCGATGCCGCGGATGCCCCAGCGCGCGCCCCAGCGGCGCTGCGCATGCTCGAAGCCCCAGCGCACGAAGGCAAAGCCGAGCACGATGATCAGTCCGAAAAACACCACGCCCTTGTACACGTGGTTGAGCACGTAGTGACCCATCTCGTGGCCCAGCACCGCCTTGATCTCGGCCGGGCTGCTGCGCTTGAGCAGGTTGTCGTTGAGGCTGATGCGGGTGGTGCCGAACATGCCGCTGACGTTGGCGCTGATGCGCTTGCTCTGCTTCGAGGCATCGAACCAGTAGACGTCAGTGGCGGGGATGCCGTTGGCGCGCGCCATCGACAGGATCTGCGCCTTAAGCGGGCTGTCCGGCAGCGACTTGTAGGTGTTGAACAGCGGCGCGATGTACACCGGCGCGATGGTGGCGACGAACACCACGAACGCGATCGCCACGCCGGCGCCCCACAGCCACCACGTGCGCGTGGCACGGCGGATCACCGCATAGATGATCACCAGCGCCAGCGTGCCCAGGACCAGACCCACCAGCAGACCCTTGGCCTGATCGCCCAGCCACTGCTCCAGGTTCTGGCTGGACAGCCCGTACTGGTGCTCGCGCACGAAACCTTCGTACACGTTCCAGGGCAGCGTCAGCACGCTGGTCAGCGCGATGTACTGCAGCGCGTAGAGCGCGGTCTGCAGCCAGCGCCAGCGCGTGATGCGCTCGGCGGCATCGCGCATGCGCGCGGACAGCCGCGAGCCCAGCAGCAGCCAGGCCACGCCCAGCGCCACCAGTGCATCCCACAGGATCAGCCAGTAGCCGCCCTCGAAGTATGCGTCGGAGCGAGCGCGCGCCTGCGGCGACAGCTGCGCCATGTAGGCATCGGTGGCAGCGGTGACGTCGAACGGCGCGGCGGCTGCCCGCGCCACGCTGGCGCTGGTCGGCGGCACGGCGGGCGCGGCCGCGGCGGCTGCAATACGTGGTACAGCCACCGCGATCATGGCCACCAGCAACATCGCAAGAACCTGCTTCATGGACGACTCCCCTTCGTCTGCGCAGCCAGCACGCTAACCGATGGCGATGCCAAGGGCCAGCGCCCACTCCACCGCCGCCTGGGAGGACTGCACCGTCTGGTTGCTCAGCCAGTCATACGACGCCATCGATTTCCAACTCATGCCGCCGATCAGGCCGATGGATCACAGCCGCAGCGGATAGAGCTGCCAGGTGGTGTGACCCAGCGCCGCCACAAGACTTGCCCGGGCCTATGGATCCGGCCCGCAAATAGGGTATCCCTGCCATTCGTACCGAGCGTAGCGAAGCGCACGCGGCTTTGAGGAGCGCGGAAGGTATGGATTCGAAATGCCTCGCGATGATCGCGATCGGCGCCGCATGATCGGAACCAATGGCTGCCTCGTCTCGCCGGCATGACGCGCTACACCGGCGCCTGTGCTGCCTCATGTGCGCCGAAGAAGCGCGCGTACAGCAGCAGATAGGCGCCCTGGAACGCCGCGCCGAGCAGGAACGGCAGCACCAGGTAGCCGGCGTGGAACAGCGCGCCGGCCAGCAGCGGGCCGACCGCGCGCGGCAGCTGCATCGACGCGTTCTGCAGGCTGCTGGCCAGGCCGCGGCGGCCGGCGCCGGTGAGCCCGGCGGCCAGCGCCTGGCGCACGCCGGCGGTGCCCTGGTTGCACGCCGCGCGCAGCGCGTACAGCGCCACCGCCAGCCAGAACCACGGCACCAGCGGCAGCAGCAGCAGCAGTGCCAGGCCGGTGCCGCGCATCGCCACCACCGCGCGCACCACGCCGAATCGGCGGGCCAGCCGCCCGGCCAGCAGCGAGCCGCTGGCGCCCAGCAGAAAACCCAGCGCGATGCCCGGCCCGATCGCCGCCAGCCCCAGCTGAAACTTCAGCGCAAACCAGTAGGCGATCAGCGGCCCGACCAGCCCGATGCCGAAACCGTTGAACGCGTTGACCAGCACCAGCCGCCGCAGCAGCTGGTTCTCGCGCTGGCGCGTGGCGGTCGTCGCGGGCGAGCGCGAAGGCGCAGCCGCCGGCGCCGTCGCGCGCGTGGCCAGCAGCAGGCCCAGACAGATCAGCGAGCCCAGCAGCGGCAGCGCGAACAGCAGGCGATCATCGGCCGGCCGCATCGCATGACCGGACAGCCACGACGGCAGCGCTGCCAGCAGCGCTCCGCCGGCCATGCCGAGAAAGCCCACCGCCGTGCTCAGGCTGAACACGCCGGCGCGCCGCGCCGTCGGCAGTTCCAGCGCCAACCACGCCTGCTCGGCCGGCGCGAACGGCCCGGCCGAACCGTTGGCGCCGCGACCGAAGCCGCCGACGATGGCCGCCGCCACCAGCAGCCACGGCGTGCTGGTGAGCAGCGCGATCAGCGCCGCCGCCACCTGCACCGTTTCGTAGCCGAGCAGAAAGCCGCGCGGCCCGCGGCGATCGCTGAGTGGCCCCACCACCAGGCTCAGCGCGCTGCCCAGCAGCAGCGCCGCCATCAGCACCGCGCCGATGCCGGGGCCGTGCCAGCCCAGCGCGTGCAGGTACAGCGCGAACGCCGCCACCATCGCGCCCTGGCCGAAACTGCGCGCCGCGCGCATGCCGATCAGCAGCCGCACGTTGCGCGGCAGCGGCGTGGCTACGGCGCTTGGAGGAAAGGGCATCGGCAGGCAGCAGCGTGTGGCGAAAGCGACGATGGTAACCGCCAGCGCGGCCGCCCAGCGTCAGCCGTCGTGCGCGTAGATGATGAAGCCCGCGTGCGTGGCAATGCGGTCGTACAGCCGGCGCCCGGTGGCGTTGCCGGCGTGCGTCTGCCAGTACACGCGCCGCACGCCCGCGGCGGCGGCCTGCGCGTACACGCCTTCGATCAGCGCCTGGCCGATGCCGCGCCCGCGCGCCGCCGGCGCGGTGAACAGATCCTGCAGATAGCAGGTCGGCTCGATCCGCGTGGTGCTGCGATGGAACAGGTAGTGCACCAGCCCCAGCAGCCGCCCCTGCTGCTCCGCCACCAGCGCAAACACCGGCTCATGCGGATCGAAGAAGCGCTGCCACGTGGTCTGCGTGATCTCCGCCGCCAGCGCCGTCTCGCCGTGCCGCCCGTAGAACGCGTTGTAGCCATCCCACAGCGGTTGCCACGCCGAGCGATCGGCCGGCGCCAGCGGGCGCACGTGCAGGCTTTCAGTCATGCCGGAACTCCCTCGCAAACGCACAGCATAGTGCGATGCATGAAGACGGCGCGGGCGTGCTCATTCGGCCGTCGCGCCGATCGGCGAGGGCACCCCGCGCAGTGACCGGCCGCCCGCATCGCCGGCCCGCCGGTCGCGCCAGCGCAGGCATGGCCGCTCGACGGCGTAGTGCAGGGCGGCACCCAGCAGCAGCACCGCCAGCGCGTAGGCAAGGAAGGCCGCCGCGCCGTGCAGCGCCAGCGGCTGGACCAACCTCGTCTGCACCTGATGGAAGGCCAGCTTGTGACTGAGGTAGAGACTGTAGGAAATCGCCGCCAGCCAGCCCGCACCAGGCACGCGCCAGCGTCCGATCACGCTGCGGCCATCGGCGCCGGCAAACACCACCAGCCCGAAACCCAGCGACAGCAGCGGCCAGCCGAGGGCATTGGCGGGCAGGCCGGTGCGATCGCGGAACAACCACAGCGCCAGGCCTGCCAGCAGCAGGCCGCCGAGCAGCACCGCATCGGCGCGCTGCTGCAGCTGCGCCCAGCGCTGCGGCCGGTACACCCGCAGCACCGCCAGCATCACGCCCATCAGCAGGCCGTCCAGCCGCATCCAGCTGGGGAAATAGATGTCCTCGACAAACCAGTTACGCGGCGGATCGAGCACCGTATCGTGCAGCCACACCGCGCTGCGCAGGGCGATGCCGAACACCACGATGCCCGCGCAGGTGGCAGCGAATTTCAGCGCCGACGGCCGCCGCGTCAGCCACCACGCCAGCAGCGGAAAGAGCAGATAGAAATGCTCCTCCACGCACAGCGACCACGCGTGCGAGAACGCCTGGTTGTGGTCATAGTCGATGAGCAAGTTCAGCGTGAACGTGGCGAACTGCCACCACGGTTGCAACCCCGGCGCCTCGCGCAGCGCGGGGAAGTTTGCGTACAAGGCCAGCACCACGGCAAACGCCGGCAGGATGCGCCAGGCGCGGCGCGCATAGAAGCCGCCGAACGACAGCCGCTCGCCGCGCTGCAGCGGCCGCAGCACCTGCGTGCCGATCAGAAAGCCGCTGAGCACGAAGAAGATGTCCACACCCATCCAGCCGTAGCCTGAGAGCCAGCCGAAGCCAACGCCAAGCCCGAACAGGGCGTAGGCATGGAACAGCATCACCCAGACGATGGCGATGGCACGCAGCAGGTCGAGGCCGGGAAGACGTTGCATGGATATCCGGTCGGAACAGGGTGGACGGGTGCGCTATCGTGCCCGAAAGAAATCCTGCGCATCACCTCGGGTGACGCGGATCGGCTGGAGTGGCAGCACGTAGTGCTCCACGTCGTGGAAGCGGCCATCGATCTGCAGGGCTTGCGGCTCCACACCGTAGCTGACGAAACCGGCCGATCGGTACAGCGCCTTGGCCGCCGCGTTGGTGTCATTGACGCCCAGCGCGATCCGGCGCACCCCGGCCAGCGAACGCGCGTGGACGATGGCAGCCTGCAGTAGCTCGCTGCCGATGTCTCGACGACGAAACGATGCAGCCACGTACATGCCGGCCAGTTCGACGCCGTGACGCAGCTTGGCACGCTGTGGATGGCGCAGCGCGAGGGATCCGGCCAGCTGATCCTGCTCGAACCGCCCCAGCACGCAGGAGCCGTCGGCCGCCGGCGTGATGCGCGCCGCCACCTGCTGCAGCGACCGACCCGCCTCCTCCGCATGGCTGGAGCTGAAAGCTGCCGGGCTCTCGCGCAGCGCCAGCAACCGCAGCGCCTGATAGGCCTGCGCATCGGTGGCGTCCAGCATCCTCACATTCATGGCATCACCCTTGCGGCTACCCGGTGCATCTTCGCCGGGCCGGGCGCTACTGAAAAGAACCGGCGGACGATGGATCGCGCATGCTGGCACGCCACGCGGCCGCCGGCGCGCCGCCCTCACGGACGCGACACGCATGGCGACGACGCGCTACATCTGCTCCAAGGGCAATACGCGACGGCGCGCGCGTTCGCGCAGCGAGCAGTCGCGCAGGGTGTCGGCCAGTGCCTCCAGTCCGGGGATGCCGTAAAGGAATACCGATGACATGCCCGGATCGGAGGAGTGCAGATGCACCTTGCACAGGCCGAGCAGGCGCATGCCGAAGGGTTTCAGCATGTCGAAGTGGTCCACCCGGAAAAGTTCGAGGCTGTCTTTTGCCTTCGAGAACAGGCCGCGCTCGATCTGCACCCGCTGCGTGGTGATGACGAAGGTGGTGCTCAGGCTGCGCAGCCAGTACACCAGCCACGCCAGGCCGAGCGTGCAGATCACGACGACGTACTGGCCGAACGTCCAGATGACTCTCGGGTGGCCGGAGAACAGCGGCTTTTCCGCCGCCACTTCATGCGCCGCCACGTAACTGTCGAGATCCGTTCCGCAGAAGCGGCACTTGTGCGCCGCCGCCTGGATCTCCTCGGCACACGCCGGGCAGCGCTTGGTGGTGGGTTCCGTCACGGGCTCTCCGGGAAGTGTTGTGCGGGCTCCAGACTAGCCGCGTTTTGCCCCGCTGGCGTGCATGCGGCATGAAACGACTCCCGCGACTTGCGCACGGCCGCGCCGGCGGGATACCTGGCGGCCCGCCACGTGCCACGTGCCCGGCGAAAGCTGCTGCGCCAGAGGCGCCACGCGCCCACAATGCGTGGCGTCTCCTTCAGCGCACGATGACGACATGTCGCACTGGCCCGATACCCGACTCGCCGACCGCCTCGGCATCGTCCATCCGATCCTGCTCGCGCCGATGGCGGGTGCAGCCGGCCCGGAGCTGGCCATCGCGGTAGCCAGAGCCGGCGGACTTGGCGCGCTACCCTGCGCCATGCTCGATGCCGACACGATCCGCCGCCAGGTTGCCGCGTACCGTGCGGCGGTGAATGCACCGCTGAACCTGAACTTCTTCTGCCACGCGCCGCCGCTGCCGGATGCGGTACGCGAAGCGCAGTGGCGCGAGCGGCTGGCCCCCTACTACGCCGAGCTCGCGCTGGAGCCGGACGCCACGTCGCCCGTGCCGCAGCGGACACCGTTCGATGCCGCCCTGTGCGCGCTGGTCGAAAGCCTGCGACCCGAGGTGGTGAGTTTCCATTTCGGCCTGCCGGCAGCGGATCTGCTGAACCGGGTCAAGGCCAGCGGCGCTTTTGTCATCGCCAGCGCCACCACCGTCGCCGAGGCCGTCTGGCTGGCTGCGCGCGGCTGCGACGCCATCATTGCGCAGGGCGCGGAGGCCGGCGGCCATCGCGGCATGTTCCTCACCGACGAGGCCGGCACCCAGGTCGGGCTGTTCTCCCTGCTGCCGCAGGTGGCCGATGCGGTATCGGTGCCGGTGATTGCCGCCGGCGGCATAGCCGATGCGCGCGGCATCGTGGCGTCGATCGCCCTGGGCGCGGCCGCCGTGCAGATCGGCACCGCCTACCTGCTCAGCGACGAGGCCCGCATCAGCCCGGCGCATCGCGCCGCGCTGCACTCGCCCCACGCCGCAGAAACCGCGCTCACCAATGTGTTCACCGGGCGTCCCGCGCGGAGCATCGTGAACCGGCTGATGCGCGAACTCGGCCCGCTCAGCGACGCCGCGCCGGCCTTTCCCACTGCCAGCAACGCGCTGGCGCCGCTGCGCGCACGCGCCAGCGCGCTGGGCAGCGACGACTTCATCGCGCTGTGGGCCGGACAATCCGCACTGCTGGCACGCGCCCTGCCGGCCGAAGCACTCACCCGCCAGCTGGCCGCGCAGGCGCTGGGCAGGCTGCAAGCATGAGTTTCAAAACGGGATGAGTTATCCGCAATCGACTACCTCCGTCCCGTTGCACTTTCGTTAGCTGGAAGGGTGCGCCAGCGCGAAGTCGATCGCCGCGCATACCGCCGCCACCTGCGCCGCGTTGCACTGCGCGGGGGTGGCGCGCGGGCTGTCGGGGTAGACCTCGGTGGTGGTGGTGTAGCGGGCGCCGGTGATGCCGGCGCACAGGCCGAGCTGTTTGAGCGGATAGCGGATGACGCCCGGCGCCACCATCGGCGAGCCGATGATCTCGCCGCGTGCATCGGCCGGCGCGATGTGGGTGACTTTCGCCACTGCCGCGATGATCGCCTGCTGGAATGCGGGCTGCGGATGCTCGCTGTCGTCGACCAGGTAGAACCCGTCGGGAATATCGCCGGGCTCGTACGCCTTGCCGTCGCGGGCGGCCAGCGCCGGGCGGAACTCGGACTCGTCGCTGTCGGTGGTTTCGTGCAGGTCGACGTGCGCCAGCACGCGCCCGCGCCACGGCGCCACAAGGCGCATCAGCGCCGCCGATTCCTGCGCCGGGCTGTCGTCGCGGAACGAGCGGTTCGGGTCGATCGCGTCCGCGTTCCAGCGATGGATGCGCTCGTACGCCCACGGGCTCACGCAGGGCGCGATGACCAGATTGGCGCGGCCGGCATAGCGCGCTGCCTGCCGGTCGACGAACTGCAGCGCGCCGTGCACGCCGCTGGTCTCGTAGCCATGCACGCCGCCGGTCACCAGCACGACCGGCAGCTCGTCGCGCCAGGGGCGGCTGCGGATCGCGAACAGCGGGTAGCGGTCGGGGGCGTATTCCACCTGGCCGTACTGCTGCACGTCGAAGCGCGCGCGTAGCGACTCGACCGCGCGCAGCACGTCCGCTTCATAGCTGCGCCGGCGCGTCTGGCGTGCGCGCCACGCCGCGATTTCCGCCGCGCCCCACGGCGTGCCGGGCGTGCCGATCGGATAGGTGGCGTGGGTGCTCATGGCGTGGCTCCGTTCGGGTGGCGGGTGACATCCAGCAGCTGCAGCGAGACGGTCTTGCGCCCGCCGTCCAGCGTCTGCCGGCCGACTTCGCGAAAGCCAAGCTTTGCATGGAAGCGCGCGGACGCCGGGTTGGGCGGTTCGAGATCGAATTCGCAGGCCATCAGCGGCACGCCTTCATCCACGGCCAGTGCGTGGAGATCGCGGTACAGCATGCTGCCGGCACCGCGCGCCTGGGTGGTGCCGGCGACCACGACGCGATCCACATACAGGAAGCGCGCATGGCGCTGGGCAAACCAGCGGTAGTTGGGGCTGTCGTAGTCGGCGCCCTCGCGCAGCGCCAGCAGAAAGGCCTCGACACGTCCGTCCTGCTCGATCACCCGATGCCGCGCCGCCTGCGCATGCAACCGCGCCAGGCGCGCGTGGTCGAGCGGACTGAGCACGCTCACGAACGCCTCGTTGAGTTCGAGGATGGCGGGGAAATCAGCGGCGGTGGCGTCTCGAAGCACGGGCGAGCCTTGCGGATGCGGGCGGGGTTGATGAATGGCGAGTGCGGCCTGCAGTGAAGCGGATCGCGCGCCGCGGCGTCAATGCACCAGCGTCCACGCCGATTCGATGTCGCGCTTGATCGCGTCCTCCAGCGCGGCCCCCTGGGCATCCTGCATGCCGTGCACGCAGCCATGCCGCATGCCGGCAAAATCGCCGTTGTGGCGAAACGTCACCGACCAGTGCACCCGGCCCGCGCCCGGCGGGTGATAGTTGCCCTCGTAGGCAAAGCCGTTGCTGGTCTTGCCGCAGATATCGGTCATGGCGTGACTCCCGGCGCGCGATCGCCCTGCAGCATAGGGCTTTGCCGGTGACGAAGGCGGATGAACCCCGCGAACCATCAGAACCCGTAGTCCGCCACACAGCGGCCGTCACGCGGCAGGTCACTGAAGGTGTCAAGCCCATCGAAACGGTCGATGGGAATCTGCGCCACGGCGTCGGGCTCGGCCAGGCGCAGGTTGACCGCAATGCGACGGCGCCCCGCCCCGTCCGTCTCACGGCCGCGCCAGCACACCACGCAGCCGCAGACCGGGCAGAAGTGGAACGCGATGGCGTTGCCGCACACGTAGCCCGGCGTGTGCCCCGCCACGCGAATGCCTTCGCCCTCTTAGCCGTAGACCCAGAGCACGCCGCCGTAGCGCCGGCACACCGTGCAGTTGCAGGCCGTGGGTCCGTCCGGCTGGCCGTCGAACTGCCAGCGCACCGCGCCGCAGTGGCAGGTGCCTTCGATCATGGTGGCTTCCTGTGCCTTGCGCCAACCCAGGGATGGCCGGCGCACGGATGGTAACGGTGGGCTGGCAGTGCAGCGCGCCGAGGAGGATTCCCGCCATTTCCCCCGACACCGACGGCTTCGCGGATGCGGATGGATGGGGGGCACGGCTTCCTCCATCCGCGGCGTGCAGGGCGCTCTGCATCAAGTTTTACTTACCCGCACTTCGAATACCCACAATTCAGACACGTCTGACACCCATCCATCAGCACCAGCGCCTGCGTGTTGCACTTGGCGCACAGCGTGGCGCCGGGCGGGAAGCCGGAGGATTCGGCGTCATGGGAGGCTATCGCGGCTGAAGCCGCTCCCACAGGAACAGCGGCGGCATCAGGGTTTTTTTTTGCCCCGGCCGCCTCATACGCCGCCCGCTTCTCGGCGATCAGCTTGCGCGTACCCTCGTCCATCTCCGGGTCGTGGATGAGGCCGATGTTCTTCATGTGCTGCTCGATCACCGCGCCGATCTCGGCGACGATGCTGGGCATGTAGACGCCGCCGGCCTTGAAGTAGCCGCCGCGGGGGTCGAACACGGCCTTCAGCTCTTCCACGATGAAGGTGACGTCGCCGCCCTTGCGGAACACGGCGGACATCAGCCGGGTGAGCGCCACGATCCACTGGAAGTGGTCCATGTTCTTGGAGTTGATGAAGATCTCGAACGGGCGGCGCAGCTCGTGCCTGGTGCCGGCGTTGAGCACGATGTCGTTGATGGTGACGTACAAGGCGTGCTCGAACAGCGGCGACTTGACCTTGAAGGTGGAGCCGACCAGAGTTTCCGGCCGCTCGACACTCTCGTGCATCTGGATCACTTCGGCCTGCCGTGGCTCCTTGGCCGCGGCGGGAGCGACCGGGGCGACAGCCTTGTCTTCGGGTTTGACCACGTTGTAGCCGGTGATCTTCTGGTCGATCTTGATGGACATGGCGTTCGCTTCTTCTTCTGTGTGTCGATGCGGTGCGGTGACGATTCAACCGGCACGGTGTTGCGTGTCACGCGCTGGGCGGCGCGGCAGGAGGCCGCCAGCCCGGCGCATGGCCGGGCTGGCGGCGGTGCGGCTTACTTCTTTTTTGCGGCGGCTTTTTTGGCGGCGGGTTTCTTCGCCGACTTGACCGCTTTCTTGCTGGCAGTGGACCTCTTGGCCGTCTTGGCGACGACCTTCTTCTTGCTGGCGGACTTCTTGACTGCCGCCTTCTTCGGCGCGGCCTTCTTGGCGGCCGTCTTTTTGCTGCTGACCTTCTTTGCGACCTTCTTGACCGCCTTCTTCACCGTCTTTTTGGCGACGGCGGCCTTCTTGACGGCTTTCTTCACCGCTTTCTTGACGGCTTTTTTCACGATTTTCTTGACGGCTGCCTTTTTCGGCGCAGCCTTCTTGGCGACCTTCTTGGCCGCTGCCTTTTTCGGCGCGGCTTTCTTGGGCGCGGCTTTCTTCGCGGCGGCCTTGACCGGCGCAGCCGGCTTCGGCGCGACGACCGGCGCGACGACCGGCGCGGCGGCTGGCTTGGCGGCAGCCTTCTTCACCGCCGGCTTCTTCTTCGGCGCCGCCGCCGGAGCGGCCGACATCGGTGCCGGCGTGGCCGGCACCGCGACGGCGGGCACTTCGGTGGTGGCGGGTGCGGCAGTGGTGACGGCGACTTCGGTATCGATGGACATGGTGTGACTCCCCTCCGGTGGACAACTTGAATGTGCCGCACGCCACGCGGCGTGCGACGTTTCAGGCCTGCTGCGAGGCTTGCCTCCGCACCGCGAAGAGGCCTCAGAACTTGCCGTAGTAGCCTTCCTTCAAGGCATCGAAGAGGTTGGCGGCCGAATGCATCTCGCCGTCGTACTCCACCTGCTCGTTGCCTTTCAGTTCGACAACACTACCGTCCTCCAACTCGAAGCGGTAGAGGGTGCTTTCAAGATCGGACTCTTTCACCAGCACGCCCTGGAACGCGGCGGGGTTGAAGCGGAAGGTGGTGCACCCTTTCAGGCCCTGCTTGTAGGCGTAGAAGTAGATGTCCTTGAAGTCTTCGTAGGGATAGTCGGTGGGCACGTTGGCGGTCTTGGAGATGGACGAGTCGATCCATTTCTGCGAGGCGGCCTGAATGTCCACGTGCTCCTTCGGGCTGATGTCGTCGGCGGCCACGAAGTACGCCGGCAGCTGGTTGGCCGGCTCGTCGGTGAACGCCTTGGCCTCGGCGTTGATCAGCGCGCGGTAGGCGAGCAGCTCGTAGCTGAGCACCTCGACCTTTTCCTTTGACTTCTTGCCCTCGCGGATCACGTTGCGCGAATAGCTGTGGGCAAAGCTGGGCTCGATGCCGTTGCTGGCATTGTTGGCGAGGCTCAGCGAGATGGTGCCGGTGGGCGCGATCGAGCTGTGGTGGGTGAAGCGCGCACCGGTCTCGGCCAGCTCGGCCACCAGGTTGGGCGCCACGCTGGCGATGCGCTGCATGTAGCGGCTGTAGCGGGCGTGCAGCACGCGGCCGGGGATACTGTCGCCCACCTTGTAGCCGTCGGCGACCATCTCCGGGCGCTTGCGCAGCATGTCGCCGGTGACGGTGAAGTCCTGCAGCAGGATCGGCGCCGGGCCTTTTTCCTTCGCCAGTTCCAGCGCCATTTCCCAGCCGGCCACCGCCAGCTCGCGCGACACTTCCTCGGTGAACGCCACCGCCTCGGCGGTGCCATAGCGGTGCTTGAGCATGGTCAGCGTGCTGCCCAGGCCGAGGAAACCCATGCCATGGCGGCGTTTGGATTCGATCTCGTGGCGCTGCTGCGGCAGCGGCAGGCCGTTGATCTCCACCACGTTGTCGAGCATGCGGGTGAACACCTTCACCACCTCGCGGTACTCGTCCCAGTCGAAGCGCGCCTTCGGCCCGAACGGATCGCGCACGAAGGTGGTGAGGTTGATCGAGCCGAGCAGGCACGAGCCATACGGCGGCAAGGGCTGCTCGCCACATTGCCCGGTCACCAGGCCGTTGAAGATCACCGCGTTGTGGTCGGGCTGGGTGGTGTCGAACACGGCCTCCTCGCCGATGAACTCGATGCTGGCGATGCGCGAGGTGAAGCGCTGCGTCTTGCGCAAGGCCTTGCCTTCGCGCCAATCGAGGTAGCGCTGCGTCTTCGTCGGCAGCAGGAAGCCGACCTCGTGCATGAACTGCTCGCGCGACTCGCCGTCGATGATCAACTCGTGGTCGGCGGCGCAGGCATAGTCGCGCGCACCGCCATGGCCGTCCGGCAGCGTGCGCATGCCGGCGCTGCGGCGCTGCTTGATGCGGCAGAACACGCCGAGGTTGGCCAGCAGCATCTGCACGTCCCTGAGCAGCTCCGGCTGGCTGGAGGCCAGTCGTATCGAACAGCTCAGGCTGCGGCTCGATACGTTGACGGTGCCATCGCACTGGAACAGGGCGCGCAGATAGCTCTTGACGCAGGCTTCGCTGCCGCGCCAGATCACCTCGGGCACGCGCAGCTTGGTCGCGGCGCTGAAGCCGTAGTGTTCGAGCAGCCGCGCCAGCAGCACCGAGCGGATGAACACGTGGTTGCGCTCGGGAACCGCCACCGGCGCCACCCGGTATTCCCGCAGGTTGCCCTGGGCCGTGTGCGCAATCAGGGTGTTGATGTAGGCCGCCACGCGGTCGGCCAGGGCGCGTTCCTCACCCCACAGGCTGACAATGGCGGCCTGCTGCTCCTTGCCGCGGTTGGTGAAGTGGCCATCGCCGGTGATCAGGCCCAGCAGCAGCCCCAGATCATCGCTGCCCTGCTGGCCGAACTGACCCTTGCCCGACTGCACCAGCAGGCGATCGCCGACTTTCAGGTCACGCAGCTTGAGCTTGCCGCGCTCGACGTAGAAGTCGTGCCATTCGGTCGCCTTGATCGCGTAGCCGTCCTCGGTGACCACGCGGAACACCGGTGCGCGGGCGGCGGTCATGAAGGCCGGTTTCGCCGGCCGTGTTTCCACACCGCGGCCTTCCTGCTCCAGCGAGCGGCGATCCACCGACACCTGCAGCGGCGCACCGCTGGCGTGCAGCTCGCCGATCGGCACCATGCCGTACTGGGTGGCCAGGCGCGTGTCGGCGGTAACGCACGGGTTGGTGGCGCGGATGTGCTCGCACCACCAGTTGTTGTTCATCTCGTTGACCTTGTCGATCAGGATGAAGCCGGGCTCGGCGTAGTCGTAGGTGGACACCATGATCATGTCCCACAGATGCCGCGCGCGGATGTGGCTGTAGATCTTGCAGGCGACCAGGCCGTCCTCGCGGTCGACGTAGTTCTCGTGCGTGGGCCACTCGCGCCACACCACCTTGGTGGGGTCGGCGAGGTCGATCTCGTGCTGCTCCTTGACGTGCACCGGATACACCAGCGGCCAGTCCTGGTCGTTTTCCACCGCGTCCATGAAGCCGTCGGTGATCAGCAGGCTGAGGTTGAACTGGCGCAGCCGGCCGTCCTCGCGCTTGGCGCGGATGAACTCCTTGGCGTCCGGATGGCTGATGTCGAAGGTGCCCATCTGCGCACCGCGGCGGCCGCCGGCGGAGGACACGGTGAAGCACATCTTGTCGTAGATATCCATGAACGACAGCGGGCCGCTGGTATACGCGCCGGCGCCGGAGACATACGCGCCGCGTGGACGTAACGTACTGAATTCATAGCCAATTCCGCACCCCGCCTTCAGCGTGAGGCCGGCCTCGTGGACTTTCTCCAGGATGTCGTCCATCGAATCGCGGATGGTGCCCGAGACGGTGCAGTTGATCGTGCTGGTGGCCGGCTTGTGCGCCAGCGCGCCGGCGTTGGAGGTGATGCGGCCGGCGGGGATCGCGCCGCGGCGCAGCGCCCACAGGAAGCGCTCGAACCAGTGCTGACGCAGTTCGTCGCTGGCCTCGACCTCGGACAGCGCGCGCGCCACGCGCTGGTAGGTGTCGTCGATGCTGACATCCACCGGCTCGCCGGACTTCGCCTTGAGGCGATACTTCTTGTCCCAGATGTCGTAGGACGCGGGTTGCAGCGGAATCTCCACGGCGGCATCACGATTCATGGCTGGATTGGTGGCTGGTGCACGCGCTGTGCTCATAGGCTTCCTGACCTCCCGGTGCGGCCTTGCGGCCTCCGTTGTTTTTATTGGATACGACGTCGTCGTTCATGCGGTACGGGTGACGGCCGACAGGCCCACGGATGGCCCGCCGGGCCGCCTGCCGCTGCTTCCGATGACAACGACTCCCCCTGACAAGAGCGCTGCAGTTGACACCAGTGCTTGTTTGGCGACCGGCGTCTGCACACAAGATGTTGTGGTTGCTATCGGATCGCCAAACTACCCTCGACGCCGCCGGATGTAAAGTGCCCGGCGCATGTTTATAGCGTGCGGAACCGTTGCGCCCGCGCCCGGTCGAAGCTGCGCTGCCCACTCGCCCCGGAGGACCTGCATGTCACTGAGCCCCTTGCGCCGCCGGCTGACCGGCGGACTGGCCGCCTTGCTGATCGGCGCGCTGCCGTGTTCGGGCCGCGCGGCGCTGCCGCCGGTGGTCGACGGCCAGCCGATGCCGTCGCTGGCGCCGATGCTTGAGCACGTGACGCCGGCGGTGGTGAACATCTCCAGCAAGACGCGGGTGCAAGTGCGCGATCCGTATTTCGACGATCCGATGGTGCGCCAGTTCTTCGGTCTGCCCGCCACGCCGCAGGAGCGGGTGGAACAGAGTCTGGGCTCGGGCGTGATCGTGGACGCGGCCAAGGGCTACGTGCTGACCAACAACCACGTGGTGGCCGGCGCCGACGACATCACGGTGACGCTGCAGGACGGGCGCAGCTTCAAGGGCAAGCTGATCGGTACCGATCCGGACACCGACGTGGCGGTGGTACAAATTCCGGCGCACCACCTCACCGCGCTGCCGCTGGCCGACTCGGCCAGGCTGCGCGTGGGCGACTACGTGGTGGCGGTGGGCGACCCGTTCGGGCTGGGCCAGACGGTGACCTCCGGAATCGTGTCCGCGCTCGGCCGCTCGGGCCTGGGCGGCAGCGACTACCAGAACTTCATCCAGACCGACGCCTCGATCAACCCCGGCAATTCCGGGGGCGCGCTGGTCAACCTGCGCGGCGAACTGGTCGGTATCAACTCGATGATCTTCTCGCCCTCGGGCGCCAGCGCCGGCATCGGTTTCGCCATCCCCAGCGACCTCACCAGCGAGGTGATGGATCAGCTGATCGCGCACGGCAAGGTCGAGCGCGGCAGCCTCGGCGTGCAGACTCAGGCGATCACGCCGCGCATGGCGCAGCTGCTGGGCATGAAAAGCCCCAACGGCGTGGTGGTGACCGCGGTCGACCGCGGCTCGGCCGGCGGCCGCGCTGGCCTGCAGCCGGGCGACATCCTGACCGCGCTCAACGGCAAGCCGCTGCGCGACGGCCAGCAGCTGCGCAACGCCGAAGGTCTGCTGCCGCTGGGCAGCACGCTGCAACTGGGCGTGCTGCGCAACGGCCAGCTGCAGCAGGTCAACGCCACGCTGAGCGCGGAGCCGCGGCCCAGCCTGGATGGCGGCCAGCTCGACGCGCGACTGCGCGGGGTGCGCTTCAGCGAACCGCCGCCGTCGCAGCGCGGCAACGGCGGCGACGGCGTCACCATCAGCGCGGTACAGCCCGGCAGTGCGGGCGCCCGCGCGGGCCTGCACGCCGGCGACGTGCTGGTCGGCGTGGGCAGCCAGCGCATCACCAGCCTGCGCATGCTGCGCGGGCTGACCGGCGTGCAGCCACGCCAGCTGGTGCTGCTGGTGGCGGATCAGGCGGGCACCCGCTACGTGGTGGTCAACTGACCGGGCCCGCTGGATGACCGGCGCACGCCGGCCGCACGCCCATCCGGCCTGTGCCGCGGCGCACACGTCGGGTGACCGGCCGCACGCAGCGGCATAAAAGTGCTTGCTGTTCGGCGTTCAGGCCGATGAAATACGCGAACCGTTCACTGATTGTGTGCGCCCTCAGGCGGCACACTTCTGCCGCCTTCAACGAAATCACGCCGGGGTTCACCGCCGCCATGTCCGTCCGTCTTGCCCGCCTGCTCTGCATCGCCGTCATCGGCGGCTGCCTCGCCACTCCCGCCCTGGCCAGGAATCACCCGCACGCGCGGGCCAGCGCCGCAACCAAGGGTTCCACCCTGATCTGGCGTGGCGACGTGGCCACCGGCGAAGGTGTCGTGGATGAGGTAGCACGCGCGTGGGAACGCGCCGGCCACGGCCATATCGAGCTGCAGCCGTTCAACACCGCCTCGGGCATCGACGCGGTGAGCGGCGGCAGCGCGGATCTGGCCGGCAGCGCGCGCCCCAGCGACGGCAGCGCCGAAAATGCCAACCTCACCTTCACCCCGGTGGCGTGGGACGGGCTGGTGATCATCGTGCAGGCCGCCAACCCCGTGCGCAGCCTGACCCTGAAGCAGGTGCACGACATCTACTACGGCAAGATCACCAACTGGAGCCAGGTCGGCGGCAACAACGCGCCGATCGACCTGTACTCGGTGGCCAGCCCCGGCGACGGCGTGGAGTACAGCCTGCGCAGCCTGCTGTTCGGCCGCGGCAACCAGCCGGTGGCCGCGCCGCGGCTGTACGTCAACACGCACAAGCTGGAGGACGGCGTGGCGCTGAACCCGAACGGCATGGGCGCGGCCACGCTGTCCGACATCCGCAGCAATCCCAAGCTCAAGGCGGTAGCCATCGACGGCACGGCGGCCACCTTCGCCAACGTCGCCAACGGCAGCTACGTGCTGTTCACCCCGCTCTACCTGGTGACCAACCCGCGCAGCCCGAAGGCCGCCCAGGTACAGGCCTTCCTCGACTTCCTGCAGACTGCGCCGGCCGAAGCGGCGATGCGCAGCCACGCCGTACTGCCGTATGCAGACGGCAGCGCGCTGCTGGCGATGGACGGCGCGCGGCGCAGCCGCATCCTCGCCGACGTGGGTGCTCGCGCCAGCCAGATTGCGCCGGCAGCCACGCCGCTCTCGGCGCCCGGCGCCACCTATGCGGCGCGTTCGGCCATCGCCCCCACTTCGCCGGATACGCTGGCGGCCAGGGTGGCGCTGGAACGTCGCAACGCGAAGAGCCAGGCCAGCCCCAGGACCGACCTGAGCGACGTGCGCGGCGGCGTGGCCGGGGTCAGCGTGACCAGCCTGGCGCAGGCCAGCGGCAGCGCCACCACGGTCAACGAAGCGATTGCCAGCGGCGCGGATTTCCGCCGCGTCACCGCCGATGCCAGCGTCAGTGCGAGCAGCTTCGGCCACGCCGGCAAGATCTACACGGTGGCCAGGGGCGACACGCTCTCCTCGATCGCCCGCAAGCACGCGGTCGAGGTGACCCAGCTGCGCGAGTGGAACCATCTGCGCGACAACCAGATCCGGCTCGGCCAGCGGCTGCGCGTGGGCCGCTGAAGCGCGCGGCGCCATGCGTATCCTGGCGCTGACGCTGGACCTGGACGACACACTGTGGCCGGTATGGCCGGCAATCGAACGCGCCGACCTGGCGATCGATGACTGGCTGCGCCAGCACCATCCGAAAGTCGCCCGCGCGTGGCCGATCGCGGCCATGCGCGAGCTGCGCGCGCAGGTGGCCGCCGAGCGACTCGATCTGGCGCATGACTTCACCACCCAGCGCCGGCTCACCCTGCAGCATGCGTTCGCCGCCTGCGGCGTGGCCGAGGCGCCGGTGGATGCGCTGTGGGAGGTCTACTTCGCGGCGCGCAACGGCGTCGAGTTCTATCCGGACAGCCTGCCGGCGCTCGCGCGCCTCGCCGCGCGCTGGCCGCTGGCCAGCCTGACGAACGGCAACGCCGACCTGCAGCGCATCGGCATCCGGCATCATTTCGCGCATCACGTCTGCGCCCGCGATACCGGCGCGGCCAAGCCCGACGCACAGATTTTCCTGGCCGCGGCCGCCCAGCTGGGCGTGCCGCCGGCGGCGATCCTGCATGTCGGCGACGACCCGCTGCTGGACATGGTCGGCGCGCGCGACGCCGGCCTGCGCACGGCGTGGATCAATCGCGCCGGCGCGCCCTGGCCGGCCACGCTGGGGCCGGCGCCGGAGCTGGATCTGCGCGACCTCGGCGCGCTGGCCGACTGGCTCGAACAGCAGCCCGCTGCCGCATAGGCAACCCGCGCCAAATCGCGCATCATGCGTGATTGATTGCGACCCCGGCGGCCTCTGTGCCGTACCCGCTGCGAGGAATCTGCATGTCCGCCCTGCTCGAACGCCACCCCGGCGCCCGTCCCGCCATCGCCATCGAGACCACCGACGCGGCGCACTACGCCGCCACGCGGCGGCGGCTCAGCCCGGCGCAGCGGCGCTGGCTAAGCGACAGCGGCTTCGATGCCGCCGCGCGCACCTTCGCCCTGCTCACCGATGCCAGCGGCAAGCTGGTGCGGGTGCTGGTGGGAGTCGATGCGCGCGATGGCCTCGGCGCGCTGGCGGCGCTGCCGCAGGCGCTGCCCGCTGGCATCTACCAGCTGGCCGCCGAGAGCGTGCTGGCCGATCCGCTGCAGGCGGCGCTGGGCTGGGCACTGGGCGCCTATCGGTTCGACCGCTACCGCAAGCCACCGCGCGCGCCGGCGCAGCTGGCCATAGCCGCCGCCGAGCTGCAGCAACTTGCGCCGCTGGTGGCGGCCACCGCGCAGGTGCGCGACCTGGTCAATACACCGACCGAGGACATGGGCCCGAAGCAGCTGGCCGACGCGATCAAGCAACTCGGCAAGGCGCACAAGGCGAAGGTGCGCGAGTGGGTCGGCGACGAGCTGCTGAAAGCCAACTTTCCCACCATCCACGCGGTGGGCCGCGCCAGCCACCGCGCACCGCGGCTGATCGAGCTGACGTGGGGCAAGGCCTCCGACCCGAAACTGGTGCTGGTCGGCAAGGGCGTCTGCTTCGACACCGGCGGACTCGACCTGAAGCCGTCCGACGGCATGCGCTGGATGAAGAAGGACATGGGCGGCGCCGCCCACGCGATCGCGCTGGCCGGCCTGATCATGCAGGCGCAGCTGCCGCTGCGGCTGACCCTGCTGGTGCCGGCGGTGGAGAACGCGGTGGCCGGCAACGCGATGCGTCCGGGCGACGTGATCACCACCCGCGCCGGGCTCAGCGTGGAGGTCGACAACACCGATGCCGAGGGCCGGCTGGTGCTGTGCGACGCGATCGCCTACGGCGCCGAGCAGCAGCCCGAGCTGATCGTCGACTTCGCCACCCTCACCGGCGCCGCACGGGTGGCGCTGGGGCCGGATCTGCCGGCGCTGTTTGCCAATCGCGACGAGTTGGCGCAGGCGGTGCTGGCCGCCGGCCGCATGGTCGACGATCCGCTGTGGCAGCTGCCGCTGTGGCGGCCGTACCGGCGCATGCTGGACTCCTACCTGGCCGACTTCGCCAACGCCGGTGCCTCGCGGCACGCCGGCGCGATCACCGCAGCGCTGTACCTGGAGCGCTTCGTCCCCGACGGCATCGGCTGGCTGCATCTGGATACTTACGCCTGGAACGATGCCGACCGCCCCGGTCGCCCGCGCGGCGGCGAGGCGATGGGGCTGCGCGCGCTGTTCGCGTATCTGCAGCAGCGCTACCGCCGCTGAGCGCAAGTTCTGTGCGCAAAAAACAGCGCCTCGGCGCTGTTTTTTTTTGCGGACTCGTGTGATCCTTCGCTCCGATCTGCAGGTTCCTGGCGGCGTTGTTCAATCCACGTCATTACGCAGGATGTTTCGCCTCCAGGAAAGGCAGATCGCTGTGTTGCAATCGCCACACGTCACAAGCACTCAGGTTATGGCGATCAGTACGCGCCCTTGGGAGAGGGGCGTGCAAGCGCTCAACTGAAGGGAGCACGCACGAAAAGCGCCGCCGCCACGATCGTCACAAAACCTTTCATTTGTCCACGGGGAGAACTTCATGCATCCTGCACTGCCTCATCATCGGCTCGCTCTGGCGCTGTCCAGCGCCCTGTTCGCCACCCTCTCGCTGGGCGCCACGGCCGCCCATGCGCAGGATCAGCCTGCGGCCGCACCCAAGACGGCCACCAACCTGCAGTCGATCGAGGTGACCGGCACGCGCATCAAGGGCGCCGACATGGCCAGCCAGGTGCCGGTGATCACGATCAGCGCGGCCGACATTCAGAAGACCGGCCTGACCAGCATCGGCGACATCCTGCAGCAGCTGAGCTCGGCGGGCTCCGCGCTCAACACCAAGTTCAACTCGGCCGGCAACTTCGGCTTCGCGCCGGACGGCAGCGGCGTGGGCTCCGGCTCGGCCACGCTCGACCTGCGCAACCTCGGCGCCAAGCGCGTGCTGATCCTGGTCGACGGCATCCGCTGGGTGAACGAGAGCTCCGCCTCGGGCGTCTCCGCCGCGGTGGACCTGAACACCATCCCGGCCAGTATCATCGAGCGCATCGAGATCCTGCAGGACGGCGCCTCTGCGCTGTACGGCTCGGACGCCATCGCCGGCGTGGTCAACATCATCACCAAGCGCTCGCAGCAGGGTGCGGCGGCCAATTTCTACATCGGCGACTACAACAACCTCAAGGGCGGTACCACCAGCAGCGCCGACCTGTCGTTCGGCGGCAAGACCGACCGCTACGAATTCTTCGTCGATGTCAGCCATGTCAAGCAGGACGCGATCTTCTCCAACGCCTGGGGCCAGTCCAGCAACGCGTGCGTACCCGGCACCGGACTGGACAACTGCAGCTCGGCCACCCCGACCGGCCGCTTCATCTTCACCGACGGCACCGGCGCCACGGTGAGCGTCACGCCCAACGGCACGTTCGCCGGCAAGCCGTCCTACCCCGGCGACTACCATCACTTCACCGGCGCCGACCGCTTCAACTTCGCCCGCTACAACATGCTGCTGACCCCGAGCGAACGCAACGCGATCTTTGCGCAGACGCGTTACAAGGTCACCGACAACGTCACCTGGTACATGCGCGGCCTGTACAACACGCGCAAGTCGGTCAACCAAGCCGCGCCGGAGCCGATCTTCCTGGGACCCGGTGCCGGCACCGGCGGCCTCGCCGACAGCGTCGGGGTGGACGTGACCAATCCGTACAACCCGTTCGGCTTCACCCTCAACCCCGATCCAGCCAACGGCAACCTCATCCTGCTGGCGCGGCGGCCGGTCGAGGGCGGCCCGCGCATCTTCGAGCAGCAAGTCGACACCGCCTACTTCGCCACCGGCCTGGAGGGCAGCTTCAGCATCGGCCAGCATGACCTGAACTGGGACGTGAACCTCGCCAGCGGCGACAACAAGGCCACCCAGACGGTGCACGGCACCTACAACATCGCGCACATCCAGCGCGGGCTGGGCCCGCTGGCCAACTGCACCGGCAGCTGCGTGCCGCTGAACTTCTTCAGCGGCCCCGGCACGCTGACCCCGGCGATGCTGCAGTACATCCAGTACATCGAGCACGACACCAGCGAGAACAAACTGCAGCTGGCCACCGCCAACCTCTCCGGCAACCTGTTCGAGCTGCCGGCGGGCACCGTCAATTTCGCCTCCGGCTTCGAGCACCGCAATTACCGCGGCAGCTACCAACCCGACGCGGTGGTGGTGGCGGGCGAATCCAACGGCGTGCCGTCGCTGCCGATCTCCGGCAGCTACTCGATCAACGAGTACTACCTGGAGTTGAACGCGCCGCTGCTGAAGGATCTGCCCGGTGTGAAATCGCTGGACCTGTCCGCGGCGACCCGCTACTCGGACTACTCCACCTTCGGCGGCACCACCAACAGCAAGCTGGGCCTGCGCTGGCAGGTATTCGACGACCTGACCCTGCGCAGCACGCTGGCGCAGGGCTTCCGCGCGCCGTCGATCGGCGAGCTGTTCGGATCGCCGGCGCGCTTCGACGCGGTATTGCTGGATCCCTGCTCGGCGCCAATCGCCAACCCGCAGACCGCCAGCAAGTGCGCCGGCTTTGGCGTGCCGGCCGGCTACAGCCAGTCCAACACGCAGATCTCGGTGCGCACCGGCGGCAACGCCAGCCTGCAGCCGGAAACCGCGCGCAGCCTGACCGCTGGCGCGGTCTACAGCCCGAGTTGGGCAGCCAACACGGCATGGGCCAACCGGCTCGACCTCACCGTGGGGTATTACCGCATCAAGATCGACGGCGCGATCCAGGCGCTGGATGCGCAGACCAAGCTCAACCGCTGCGTGGACAGTGGCAGCCCCACCTCGGTGTTCTGCGCCGGCATCCACCGCAACGCTACCGGCAACATCGACGGCTTCGACAACACCCTGCAAAACCTGGGCTTGATCAACACCAGCGGCTGGGACATCGGCGTGAACTGGCGCGGACCGGAATCCGCCATCGGCGTGTTCACCGCCAACTGGCAGAGCACCTACGTCTCCAACTACCGGGCCAGCAACAAGGCCGGCAACGTGGAGCCGCGCAGCGTGGGGCTGGAACTCAACGACAGCGCGATCCCGCGGCTGTCGTCGAATCTGGATCTGGGCTGGTCGCACCAGGCCTGGAGCGTCAATACCCGCTTCCGCTACACCAGCGCACTGAAGGAGGACTGCTCGGCTGCCGCCGGCTACGCGATCTGCAACCATCCCAGCGAGATCACGCCGACCCGCCCGAACGGCACCCACTACCTCGGGGCGGTGGTCTATCAGGATCTGCGCGCCAGCTGGAAGCTGCCGCTCAGCCTGGATATGACGCTGAGCGCCGGCATCAACAACCTGTGGAACAAGCAGCCGCCGATCTGCGTGTCGTGTTCGCTGAACGGCTACGACGCGTCGACCTACGACACGCCCAGCCGCTTCACCTACGTGCAGGCCAGCGTGAAGTTCTGACGCGCGCCATCTGCGGCCGGCGCACGGATCGCAATGCGGCGACCCGTGTGCCGGCCGCCACCAGCGCGGATTGACCGATCACCGCAGAAAAAAAGGCAGCGCAAAAGCGCTGCCTTTTTTCTTGCTTGCGGTGCCAAAGCTCAGTGAGTAGCGGGCGCGACCGCAGCGGCCGGCTTGGCAGCAGCGACCGGCTTGGCGAGTGACGCCATGAAGTCGGCGCTGTATTTGCCGCCATACGGCAGCACCTGCGCCGCCAGCGTGGGGCTGGCCTGGATCAGGCCGTCGACGTCGAACAGGATGTGCGCGGTCTCGTCCAGGTAAACGTCCTTGGCCTTTTTGGCGTCCTTTTCCTGCTTCAGCTCGCTCTTCAGGCTGCGCTCGCTGGCGTCGAGGCCGTCGTCCAGGCTGGTGTCTTCGTCCTTGAGATAGGCGTCGCTGCCGTCGATCGCCTTCTGGCGCGCGCGGAAGCCGGCCTGGATCGCATCCTGCTGCTTGCGTTCGGCTTCGCGGGTGGCGAAGTTCAGCGAGACCGAGGTCTTGTCGCGCATCGACTTGTACTGGGCCAGTTCGTCCAGCATCAGCTTCCACGCCGGCGACTTCGCCACGCGCGCCAGGTGATCCTGTTCCAGCTGCGGCAGGTAGGCGTCCAGGTTGGCCACCGGCTGGTAACTGGCCGGTGCGATCTGGGTCCACGGCAGCGCATTGTCGTAGGTGGACTCGCCGAACTCCTTGTCGTCGCCGCTCTTCGGATATTCGATGTCCGGGGTCACGCCCTTGAGCTGGGTGGAGCCGCCGTTGATGCGGAAGAACTCGGCGATCGTCATTTTCAGATCGCCGTACTGCGGTTTCCCGCCGTCGGGGCTGCTGCCGAAGCGGTCGAGGTCGACCAGGTTCTGCACGGTGCCCTTGCCGAAGGTGGGCTCGCCCACGATCAGGCCGCGATGGTAGTCCTGGATCGCCGCGGTGAAGATCTCCGACGCCGAGGCCGAGCCGCGATTGACCAGCACTGCCAGCGGGCCGCTCCAGGCCATCCCCGGAGTGTCGGAACCCTGCACCTCGACGTGGCCCTTGGCATCACGCACCTGCACCACCGGACCCTTGTCGATGAACAGCCCGGTCATCGAATCGGCCTCGGCCAGCGAGCCGCCGCCGTTGTTGCGCAGATCCATGATCAGGCCCTGCACGCCGGCGGCCTTCAACTCGCCGATCAGCTTGGCCACGTCGCGGGTGGCGCTCTTGAAGTTTTTGTCACCCTCGCTGCGCGCGCCGAAGTCGGAGTAGAAGGTGGGCAACTCGATCACGCCGATCTTGCGCGTGATGCCGCCGTCCTTGATCTCGACGATCTTCTTCTTCGCCGCCTGCTCCTCGATGCTGACCTTCTTGCGCACCAGCGTGACAATCTCGTGCTTGCCGTCCACGCCGGTGTCGGCCGGGATGATCTCCAGCCGCAGGGTGGTGTCCTTCTTGCCGCGGATGCGGTTGACCACGTCGTCCAGGCGCCAGCCGATCACGTCGGTGATCGGGCCGCTGTCACCCTGGCCGATGCCCACGATGCGGTCGCCGACCTGGATCTTGCCGGACTTGGCGGCCGGGCCGCCGGGCACCAGCTCGCGGATCTGGGTGTAATCGTCACGTGCCTGCAGCACCGCGCCGATGCCTTCCAGTGACAGCTTCATCGAGATGTCGAAGTTCTCCGCCGCGCGCGGGCTGAGGTAGTCGGTGTGCGGATCGGTGGTCTCGGCGTAGGCGGTCATGAAGGTCTGGAACGCGTCCTCGCCATCGAGCTGCCTGACCCGCTCGATGTAGCCGGCGTAGCGCTTGTCCAGCGTCTGGCGGATCTCCGCATCGGTCTTGCCGGCCAGCTTCAGGCGCAGCCAGTCGTTCATGGTGCGCTTGCGCCACAGCTCGTTCAGTGCGGCCTGATCCTTGGGCCAGTCGGCCTTCTTGCGGTCGAAGGTGTAGGTCTCGCTGGTGGTGAAGTCAAAGCCCTGCTTGAGCAGGCTGCGCGCATAGGTCATGCGCTCCACTGCACGCTGCAGGTAGAGGTTGAAGATCGAGAACGGCGCGCTCAGGTCCTCGTTCCAGATCGCGTCGTCCAGCTTGGTCTTCAGCGGCGCGAACTTGTCCATGTCCTGCTGGGTGAAGAACACCTTCTCGCCGTCGAGCAGCTTGAAGTACGCCTTGTAGATGCGCTGCGACATGGCGTCGTCGAGCGGCTGCGCGGCATAGTGGAAGCGGGTCAGGAAGCGCGCGGAGAGCTGCGCCGCCTGCGCCTCGGTGACGGTGGGCTTGAGCGGCCACACCGAAGCCTTGCGGTGCGGGTGACCGGCGCCGAGGTCGGCCGCCGACTGCGCAAAGACGCAGGTCACGGTGAGAGCGAGCAGCAGGGCCAGCAGGGAACGGAGTTTCATGGATTCTCTCAAGCGTGTTCGGTGACACCGGCTGCATGAGCCTGCAGGTCGGCGTGATAGGACGAACGCACCAGCGGGCCGGAGGCGACGTGATGGAAACCCATCGCCTCACCAGCTATGCGCAGGGCCTCGAATTCTTCCGGCGTCCAGTAGCGCACCACCGGATGGTGATGGGGCGTAGGCTGCAGATACTGGCCGATGGTGATCATCTCGACGTCATGGGCGCGTAAATCACGCATCGTCTCGAGCACCTGCTCGTGCGTCTCGCCGAGCCCCAGCATGATGCCGGATTTGGTCGGCACGTCCGGATGCTGCGCCTTGAAGCGCTTGAGCAGATCCAGCGACCACTGGTAGTCGGCACCCGGGCGCACCTCGCGGTACAGATGCGGCACGGTTTCCAGGTTGTGGTTGAACACGTCCGGCGGGAAGTCCTGCAGCACTTCCAGCGCGCGCTCCATGCGACCCTTGCCGCGGAAATCGGGGGTGAGGATCTCGATGCGGATATCCGGGCTGGCATGACGCACGGCGCGGATGCAGCTGGCGAAATGCTCGGCGCCGCCGTCGCGCAGGTCGTCGCGGTCGACCGAGGTGATCACCACGTAGCGCAGGCGCATGTCGGCGATGGTCTGCGCCAGCCGCGCCGGCTCCAGCGGATCGGGTGCCAGCGGACGGCCGTGCGCCACATCGCAGAACGAGCAGCGGCGGGTGCACACCTCGCCCAGGATCATGAAGGTGGCGGTGCCCTTGCTGAAGCACTCGTGGATGTTCGGGCAGGATGCCTCCTCGCACACGGAGACCAGCGAGTTCTCGCGCAGGCGCGCCTTCAGCTGCTGCACGGCGTTGCCCTGCGGCAGCCGCACGCGGATCCACGATGGCTTGCGCAGGACCGGTATCGTGGTGTCGAATCCGGCGCGGTTCAGCGCGATCTTGTCGTTGCCGACCTGCTTGTCGGCCACGGGCATGCCCGCGACGACGCTGATCGGGATGCTGCGGGAGGATGGGGATGTTTCGCTCATGTAGACAGCTCAGACCGCTGCGCGAGCGGGGAGTTCGGGTAAGACGGAGGCAGCTGGCTCGGCAGCAAAACCGAACTGACGGCAGAACTCGCCAATCAGCTGCGTTTCGACGTCCGCCAGTCGCGACGGACCGCCCAAGTCTACCATCTGCGTGACCGCCAGCCCGCTGTAGCCGCAGGGGTTGATCCGCTGGAACGGCTCCAGATCCATCGCCACGTTGAAGGCCAGCCCGTGGAAGCTGCAGCCGCGCCGCACGCGCAGGCCAAGCGCAGCCACCTTGGCTGCCCCCACATACACACCGGGCGCACCTTCGCGCCGCACTGCCTCGATCTGCCAGTGCGCCAGCGTGTCGATGATCGCCTGTTCGATCCGGCTGACCAGCTCGCGCACGCCCACGCCGAGCCGGCGCAGGTCGAGCAGCGGATAGGCCACGATCTGGCCCGGGCCGTGATAGGTCACCTGGCCCCCGCGATCCACCGGCAGCACCGGGATGTCACCCGGCGCCAGCACATGCTCCAGCTTGCCGGCCTGGCCCAGGGTGAACACCGGGTCGTGTTCCAGCAGCCACAGTTCATCCAGCGTGTCCGCCACGCGGTTGTCGGTGAACGCGCTCATCGCGCGCCAGACTGTCGCGTACGGCTGGCGGCCGAGGCGGCGGATTTTCAGTGGCAACGGCATGTTGGGTGACCTTGCAACAATTGTAGGAGTTTTCGCCCCGCCTTTGGCGGCGCGCTGTCGCGGAACAAACATGGGCTGCGGCATCATGGAGTGCGCGCGGGAAGTAGAGACCGATGTTGCATTGGTGTGCTTGCACCCGTGTAGGAG